>DASUBK010000532.1:0-8827 GCA_035763305.1 Terriglobales bacterium
CTGGAGACTTGCGCGAGGACGGAGAGCGGACGCGAGGGCGCGTCCGCTCCAGCAGGGACAGCGATCGAAATTGCCGGCGGGAAGTTCCTCAGCGTGCAGGAGGCGGGGCTGCCCTTCGGGACGGCGATCACTGTGCGCGACTTGTTCTTCAACATCCCGGCGCGGCGAAAGTTCCTGCGCTCGGAGGCGACGGAGCTGTCGCAGATCGCCTCGCTGGTGACGCACTACGCGCTGGCCCACCCGGAGATGCAGTTCGAACTGCACTCCGCGTCGAACGCCATGCTGCAGGCGCCGCCGGTGAAAACGCCGGCGGACCGCGTGTACCAGATCTTCGGCAAGGAGACGCTGGACCAATTGATTCCGGTGGCGGCAATGGTGCCGCTGGAACGGCTCGGATTGCCGCAGCCGCCGCCGTGGAGGCGCGTCGAAGTGGACCCGGCCGAGGGCGGCCGGGGTACAGAAGAAAAGGACCCCGGCGAGCTGCGGCTGCATGGGTTTGTTTCCAAGCCGGAGATCCAGAAGCTCAACCGCAATTCAATTTTCGTCTTCGTCAACGGCCGCCTGATTCGCGACCGGCTGGTGCAGCACGCGCTCACCGAGGCCTACCGCAACATCATCCCGCCGACCGTCTTCCCGGTGGTGCTGCTCTTCCTGGAGATGCCGTGCGCCGAGGTGGATGTGAACGTCCACCCGTCGAAGACCGAGGTGCGCTTCCGCCAGCAGAGCATCATGCACGATTTCGTGCGCGACTCGGTGCGGGCGACGCTGATGAAGTCGCGCCCGGTGCCGCAGTTCACCAGCGAGATCGCCGCCCGCGCCACCGCGGGGCCGGCGCTGACGCCGGGAGCAGGATGGGAGACAGATACCCGGGTCGGAGACCCGGGCCACACAGGTGTGGGCGAGCTGGGCATTACCGCCGCGGATGCCGCTTTCGTGCTGCGCGCGCCGGAGCCGCCGCCGATTACCGAGCGCATCGCCTTCAACGGGGGATTTGAGGTCGAGGCCAATGCGGCGATCCCGCTGGCGCGCTTTGCCGGCGACCCCATCATCCGCGCCGACGATCGCTGCGCGCCGCCCATCGAGGATGCGCGCGCGCCGGAAGACCCGCAGGCGAGGGCGCCTGCGGCTACGTATTCTTCGCTGGCGTCAATGAAGGCGCTGGGGCAGGTGCGGGATTCGTTCATCCTGGCGGTGAACGGCGACGGCCTGTGGATCGTGGACCAGCACGCCGCCCACGAGCGGGTGCTGTTCGAGCAGGTGGTGCGGCAGCGCGAGGCGATGGCGGTCGAGGTGCAGCGGCTGCTGATGCCGATCATCCTGGAGCTGGCGCCGGCGCAGCAGGCCATCTTCGCCGAGATTTGCGACGAGTTGCGCGCCAACGGCTTCGACGCCGAGCCCTTCGGTTCGCGCACCATCGCGGTGAAGACCGCGCCCGCCGGCCTCGATCCCGCCGAGGTGGAAGGGATGCTGCACGAACTGCTGGAGCAGTTGCAGCGCGAAGAGCAGGTGCTGAACCTGGAGATCGCGCGCCGCCGCATCGCTGCCTCCATCGCCTGCCATGCCGCGATCAAGGTCAACATGCCCCTGGAGCCGAACAAGATGGAGTGGCTGCTGGACCAACTCGCCAAGACCGCTTGCCCCATGTCCTGTCCCCACGGCCGGCCCACGGTGCTGCGCTATTCGGTGAAGGAGATTCAGAGGGCGTTCAAGAGAATCTGAAAGAGGTTGCGGAGGTTTCAAAGGTTTCTAAGGTTTCCGAAACCTCCGAATCCAAAACCTCCGAAACCTCCAAAACCTCCAAAACCTCCAAAACCTCTTCCAGCATTTATATTGTTTCGGGGGCCGAACAACGCCGGCCGACGACCGTAGACCGAAATGACCGACCAGGAGCTGCACCAGCGGCGGGCGGAGAAGTGGCGTCTCGACGGGCGCGCGGTACGCACCCTGGACGACGCGCGCGAGTTCATCGAGAGTACCGGCTTCTGCCTGCTCTACCCGCTGCGCACGCCGGTGCTGGTGCCAACCTTCATCGGCGCGTACGTCGGCAAGGAAGAGCGGCTGCCCACGGCGCAACATGCGTTCGCCGATCCCCGGGCGCGCGAAACCACCGATCTGATGGTGCGGCTGCTGCGCTCGCAGGCTGCGTTCGAAGCCAACCTCTTCGGGGACACGCCCTTTCTGGTGGCGGCGTCGATTTTCCCGTTCTTCTACGGGCTGGTGGGAGACCGCAATCCCAAGCAGATGCCCAAGCCGGGCACGCGCTCCGAATACTCGCCGCTGGCGCGGGAGATTTTCGAGAAGGTACGCGAGAAAGGTGCGCTGACCAAGAAACGGCTGGCGGAAGAGCTGGGCGGATCGCTGTCGGATGCGGCGCTGGACCGCTCGCTCAACGAGCTGTGGTCGCGGCTGCGCATCACGCGCGTGGACCACACACCCGAGGGCGGCGCGTCGTGGGACGTGCTGTTCCGCTGGGCGCCGGAGGCGGTGCGCGACGGCGTCAACATGGGCGTGGGCGAGGCGCTATCGGCGCTGGTATCGAAGTACCTCGACTGCGTGGTGGCCGCCGAGCCCGCCGAGGTGGAGGAGTTCTTCTCCCATCTTGTGGCGCGTTCCAAGGTGAAAGAAGCGGTGAACGCGCTGCTGCAGGCGCGCGAATTGTCGTTTGTTCACGTCGGCAAGCGCACCATGGTGCAGGTCACGCCGCCCAAGGCGCCGCGCGTCGCTCCCGTGCCGCGTCCTCCGCGCCCGCCGCAAGTCGCGACCAAAGAATCTCCACGGCCGCCCCATCGCCCACGGAGGTCGCCGCCGGCGCGCGGCCCGCGGCGGTTCCGATCCTGATCATGACAGAGCGCAAGCTGGTCATCGCCATTGACGGCCCCGCGGGAGCGGGGAAGAGCACCATCGCCTCGCGGCTGGCGCGCAAGCTGGGCTACGTCAACCTGGAGAGCGGCGCCATGTATCGCGCCCTGGCGCTGAAGGCGATCGAGAACGATATCTCCTTCGACGAGGAGATGCCGCTGCTGGAACTGGCGCGCAACTCCAAGATTGTGCTGGAGCCCAAGCTGGACGGCAACCGCGTGCTGCTCGACGGCGGCGATGTCTCCGACCGCATTCGCGAGGCGGACGTGACCGCGGCGGCCTCGCGGGTTTCGGTGCACCCCAAGGTGCGCGAGTGGATGGTGGCGCGGCAGCAGGAGATGGGCGCCGGCGGCGGCGTGGTGATGGAAGGCCGCGACATCGGGACCAAGGTATTCCCGGACGCCGATGTGAAGATCTTTCTCGAAGCCCATCCCGAGGTGCGAGCCGAGCGGCGCCTGAAGCAGCGCGAACTGCCGCAGGACAACAAGGATCGCGTGGCCGCGGAGTTGCGCGAGCGCGACCTGCGCGACCGCACCCGCGCCGCGTCCCCGCTGGAGAAAGCGCCGGACGCGGTGGTGATCGATTCCAGCCAGCTCAGTATCGATGAGGTGGTGCAACAGGCCGAGGGGTTGGTCAGGGACAAGCTGGGGACCTAATGACGAATTCAACACGGAGGCACGGAGTCACGGAGGAATTAGTTGATTAAGCTTGAGATAGTGGAATTCTTCTCGTTTGCTTGTCCTCCGTCTCTCCGTGCCTCCGTGTTGAAGAATATGGGTAACGGCTAACGGCCAGCCGGCGGCGCCACGCTGTAGACCACCTTGCCGCTCTCGTCGAGGAACTGGATGCTGGCGGTGCCCGAGGGCGCTACGCCGATAATCAGGCGGTTGTGCCCGTTGGCGTCGGCGAAGCGCAGCACCGCGTCGCCGGCGGAATTCTTTCCCACAAACGCGCGCAGGGCGCCCAGATCGCCGGCCGCTCGCATCTGCTGGATCATTTTGTCGCGCGCCGGGCCGGGCTGCGCCTTTTCCAGGGCGGTGTACTTGTCGTAGAGGTCGACGACCGACTTGTCCGGGCGATCCCAGACGTACAAGCCCGCGGTGCGTTTACGGTTCTCCTCGTTGTACATGATGCCGACCGTCTGGTCCTGCTGGTACTGGTCGAAGAGCAGGGCGGCGCCGGCGTCGGAGTGTCCGGGCGCGGTGTTGCTGCCGAAGACCAGGCCGCCGTCCTCGTCGCCGCTGCCGTTGTAGAAGATCATGCCCGGTTGCGCCTCGCCGGAGCGCTTGAAGGTTTTGCCGCCGACGATCGGGTCGGGCAGCAGCGCCTTGTTGGTGATCACCATGTCGAGTTTGCCGTCGGGCTCGACGACGTTGATGCGCTGCACGTCGATCTGCTCGAATTTCTGGCGCGCGGGCGCGGCCTGGAAGGCTGCCAGCACCAGCACGGCGGCGGCGAGGGTGACGACCGTACAGTACAGCTTGAGAGAGCGGATCTGGCGGGAGAGATCGGTCATAGCAGTTTCAGTTTCAGTTTCGGTTTCAGCCAAAGTCAACTGAAACTAACCGAAACCGAAACTGAAACTAGAGTACCGCCGCGCCTGTGACCTTGGGCGTCTTGGGCGGCTTCGGCGGCTTGGCGGGCTCGGCTGGTGTGGCCGGAGCCGCCGGTGGCGTTTCGATGACGCTGCCCTTGCGGATCTCGATGTTGCCGTTGTCGTCGGAGATCTGCACCCGCGGGCCGCCGCTGCCGATGACGGCGGTGGCGCGAGCCTGATTGCCGCGGTTATCCACCTTCACGTCCTCGAACTCGGAGTTGATGTCTCCGCGCTGCGCGGTGGCCTCCAACTGGAAGGCTGCTTTCTCCGGCAGCACTACCTGCACTTCGCCGCGCCGGTTGGTGATGTCGATGGCGCCCAGCGGCAGGCGTCCCTGATGAAGTTCGACCGAACCGTTGGAGTTCTCCAGCGTCACGTCGCCGGCGACGTCTTCGAGATGAATGTCCTTGGAGCGAGTCTGGATGCGCACCGGGCCGGCAACGGTCTTGGCGGTCAGATCGCCGGATTGCAGGTTCAGGGTGCCGTCCAGGCGGGCGAATTCGAGGTCGGTGCGCGAGGACTTGAAGGAAACCGTCTTGGCAATCTGCGAGATGTTCATATCGCCGAAGAAGTCGCCGCTGAGGCGCAGGGCGCCGGAGACCTGGGAGACGGTGGTGTCGTCCACGCGGCCGTCGACGGAAACATCGCCTTTGACGTTGGTGACGCGCACGTCGCCGCGGCGCATTTCGCACTGCACGTTGCCGGTGATATCGCTGGCGGAGACGTCGCCGTGGGTGGCGATGCGGAGATCGCCGGTGCGCTGGCGAACGGTGATGTCGCCGCGCCGCGTCGCCAGGTCGGCCACCGCCTTCGCCGGAAGATAGATTTCCAGGTTGCTCTCCACTGGCTTGTTACCGGCGCCGGCGGTGTTGGCGTTCAGCACCAGGGTCTTGTCGGCGGTGGTGAAGGTCGGCTGGGTACGGCGATCGATGTCCGCAGCCTGGTCCTGGTTATCGGCGATGACGCGCTTGGTGACCACGACCTTGATCTCCGGCTGGTCCCAGGCGTTGACGGTAATCGAGCCGCGGTCGGAGACCACGCGCAGCTCCTGCCCGGTGAAGGGCTGCTGCAGGGTCTGCGAGAAGCTGTAGCTGTTGCCCCAGAACGAGCCGAAGTCGCTGTCGATATCCATGTCGCTGCTGATCGCGTTCCAGTTCACGCGCTCGGCGCTGGTGGCGCCCAGGCCGAAGATGATCAGCATGATCAGCAGGAAGATGCTGCCGGCGCCGATGCCGCGCGGGCGCAGGCCGCGGCGCTGGTCGTCGAAGTACTCCAGCAGCTTGATCAGGCCCCAGACGATGATCAGCACCGGCCAGTAGCGGGCGAAGCCGCGCGCCAGCATGGCCCAGCTGAAGTAATGGAAATTGGCCAGCAGCAGCAGGGTGCCGATGGTGATCAGCACCAGCGGGCCGGCAATGGAGCGGCGAGGATAAACCGGATCAGCCATTGTGCACCTCTCCGGATGACGGAGCGGGCGGAGGTGGAGCCGCCGGCGGCGCCGCCCAGAAATTCTGGTGGCCGACGGCCGGCGTGCTGCCCTGGAAAATCTTGAACACGCCGACCACGATCAGAATGATCGGCCAGGTGTAGTGAAAGCGCACCAGGTGCAGCTCGCTCAACAGCATCAGCACGCCGAAGGTCATCAGCAGCGTGGGGCCGAGCAGGCCGCGCAGGCGGCAGCGGCTGCAGGGGCAATAGCGATTGGGAACGTAAACGTCGTTAGCCATACGCGCCTCCTACCGCTCCTCCCGCGCCTGCACCGGCTCGGAGACTTCGGACGAGACGGGCGGCGGCGTTACGGCTTCGGCCGGCACCGCGCGAGCACAGTTCCAGCGGCGGTAGAAGAGCCATCCACCGACCACGATCAGGATCACCGGCCACAGGCGGCCGATATCGAAACTCCAGATGTCGAGGTTGGAGAGCAGGAACAGCACGCCCAGGGCGATCAGGATGACCGCGCCGATGGGACCGTTGGCGGGCCGCGATTGCGCGGCGGCCATCATGGCCGCGCGTTGCTGCGCCCGGGCGGCCTCCGCCGCATAGGGATCGTAGGCGGCGCTGCCCGGAGCGGCCGCGGGCGGCGCTACACGAGCGGCGGGCGCGGGTTCCGCCTGGCTCACGCCGAACATCTTCTCCAGTCCCAACGGGTCGGGCAGAGGCAGGCCGAGTTCGCGCGCGTGCGCCGTCTTGTAGGCGTCGAAGACCATGTAGAAGATGAAGAAGGGAATGAAAATCCCGAAGAACCCTTCGCGGTCCGCCGCCCAGACCAGGCTGGCGAAGATCAACACGTGGATGAAGGCCTTGGTGAACTGGCCGTTGTACATGGCGCCGACGCCGGGAATGAAGCCCAGCACCGCGGCCAGGCCGGGGCTCGGCGTGCCGGGAGCGGGTTCGGCGGCGGCCACGACGCCGGCGGGCGGCGCTCCGGCGGGAATGGTGTCCTGCAGGCGGTGGGCGATGCAGTCTTCGCAATAGACCACGCCGCGCACGGTGCGGGTGCAGTTGGCGCACATCGCCTTACCGCAGGTGCGACAGTAGGAAGTCGCGGGCGTTTCGGTGTGGATGGCGCAGTTCATGACAGTCTCCTATGCTCGGACGCTGGACCATGGGGGAGACCGTAACTACCGCCTGCCGCGGTTTTTCGCCGCGGCGTTCGCTGAGGTTCGCGCCAGGAGGCCAAAACCGGACGGCCTTCCTCGCGGCTGTAGTTCTGGTATTTGTGGTCGGGAGCTCCGCTGTGGTCGTTGCGATTGCGATCTTTCTGCTGCTTGTCGTTCTGCTCCGCCGGCGCTGCACTCTCGGGCGTGGTGGCGCGCTTGAGTTCCTGCACCCGCGATTCGATCTCATACACGAAGCGGATGTTCTCGTAGTACTTCACCAGCCGGCCGGTGGTTTCGTAGTAGCCACGGACCAGGGCGCTGGGACGCAGGTCCACGTGGCGCAGGTCGGTGAGCTTCAGGCCGGCGATGTTCAACAGCATGGTGACGGAGAAGAAGGCCATGGCGCAGGACATGGCAAAGCGCGGCTGCACCACCAGCGCGGTGGCACGGGGAACCGCGCCGCGCAGGCGCTCCCACCAGCCGGCGCGGGGAGCGGCGGCCGCCGCGGCGGGCGCGTGCCCGCTGGTGGCTGCCAGCACGTTGTGCACGAAGTTGGCGGGGAGTTCGACCTCTTGCAGGGCGTCCAGCCAGCGCATGCCGGCGGCCGCCTCGGCGAACATGAGGGCGCAATTGGGGCACTCGGCCCGGTGGGCGTCGAAGCGCACCCGGTCGGCGATGGACAGGGTATTGTCCAGGGCCTCCGAGAGCCGGCTTTCGAAGTCCGGGCAAAGCATCCGGTTTGGCGTCTCGCTGTACATCAGTTCACCTGCCTATAGGTACGTGAAAGATGGCGCGCTAGTTCCGTACGTCCCCGGTTGATGCGGGATTTTACGGTACCCTCGGGGACGTGCAAGGCCTTGGCGATGTCGCGGTAATCCATGTCCTGTAAGTCGCGCAGAATGACCGCCTCCCGCAGTTCGGGGGAAAGCTTCTGCAGGGCCTGCTGCACCATTTCCCGGGTTTCCCGGGAGTGCAGGCGCTCGTCCGGGCCAGGGCCGAGGTCCTGGAGGTGGTCACCCAGCCTGGGGGCGTCCTCGTCCTCATTGGGGCTGGATTCCAGCGAATCCGTAACCCGGTCCTGGCGGGTGCGGCGGAAGTGGTCCACCAGCAGGTTGCGGGTCATGGTGGTTACCCAGGTAGCGAAGGAGCCCTTGCCGGTGTCGTAGCTGCCCAGGGAGCGGTAAATCTTGATGAAAACCTCCTGGGCGAGGTCTTGGGCGTCGTCGGGAGAGCCCGTAAACCTGTAACAAATGTTATAGATACGCTTACCGAAGTGGCGGACCAGTTCCTCCCAGGCCACGGCGTCGCCGCCCACGCAGCGTCGCACCAGACCTGAGATGACCTGGGTGTCCTCCAACCGGTGCTCCCGTGCCCTTGCGGGCGCCCCTCCAGGGGGAAGCGCTGGCATGAATTACGCCTCCCAGAAGGGGGAAGTTCCAAATTGCAGGAAAACAGGAATTTTAGCAGCTATTTGCGGCTGTTTGCGGTATGCCTGTGAGTCCGGTTTCCAATTCGGGACATCGCCGGCGCGCCGGTTCGGGGTAATGTTCCCGGCGCGTCATTTGGGAGACACGGATGCCGGCAGGGTTGCGCGCCGAGGACATCGAGCAGATCACCGAACTGGAGCGGGACTGGTTCCTGGCGGTGCGGCAGCGCTCCTGGCCGCACGCGGCCGCCCTGCTGCCCGATGATTACACCTTCATCTCCTCCCAGGGCCAGTTGCTCAACAAGCGCGAAGCGCTGCTGCGCCTGGAAGAAATGGAATGCAAGC
>DASUBK010000533.1:0-2917 GCA_035763305.1 Terriglobales bacterium
CTTCGAATTCGACCGCAATTTTTGCCAAGAACGCATCCCCCGCGCGCGTCACACTATCGGAAGTTTTGGATGATCAAGGAGGTCGAAAGATGCCGACAATCGCAAGTGCCGCCGGCTTTCACGAACTGCTGGGCGCGGAGCGCCGCTCGCCGGAGATTACCGAGGCGCACGACATCTACGGCTGGCTGGTGGGCAGCTGGGAACTCGAAGTCGTGCACTACAAGGCAGTGGATGTTTCCGGGCTGAGCCTGCGCGGCGAAGCGCACTTTGGATGGGTGCTGGAGGGACGCGCGATCCAGGATGTCTGGATCATGCCGCGCGTCAGCGAGCGCACGCCGGATACGCCGAAGACGAACAACATGTACGGCACCACGCTGCGTATCTGGGATGCGGCGATCCAGGCGTGGCACATTCGCTGGTTCAACCCGGTGACCGGCCACTTCGAACAACAGATCGGACGCCGTGCCGGCGAGGACATCGTGCAGGTAGGCGCTCGTGCCGACGGCGCTCCCACGCGCTGGCGCTTCACCGAGATCACGGCCAACTCGTTTCATTGGATCGGAGAGGCGCTGAATCCCGACGGCCAGACGTGGCGCCTGGAAGGGGAATTCCGCGCCCGGCGCATGCAGCGCTGAAACAACATCCAACCACCGGCAGAGGAGATCGAAAGCAGCTATGGCACAAGACAAAGCTTTACGAGAGCACCTGGTCAAACTATTACGCGGCGGCGACGCGCACCTGGACTTTGACGCCGCGGTGAAAGAGATGCCGGCGGAATTGCGCGGCAAGCGGCCCAAGGGCGCGGAACACTCGGCTTGGGAATTGCTGGAGCACCTGCGCATCGCGCAGTGGGACATCCTCGAGTTCTCCCGCAACCCCAAGCACCAGTCGCCGGAATTCCCGCAGGGCTACTGGCCCAAGGGCCCGCAGCCGCCCGATGACAAAGCGTGGGACAAGTCTGCGGCCTCGTTTCGCAAGGATCTGCAAGCCATGTGCGACCTGGTGGCGAACGATTCCACGGACCTGTTGGCCAAGATCCCGCATGGCGACGGGCAGACGATTCTGCGCGAGGCCCTGGTCCTGGCCGACCACAACGCCTATCACCTGGGGCAGTTGGTGCTGGTGCGGCGCCTGCTGGGGGCGTGGAAGTGAGCCGATTGGGTGAATGGGTGATTGGGGGATTGGCGAAGGCCCGTGGAATTCGCAATCGCCAATCAGCAAGTCAGCTGGTCAACTTCCACCACCCCGCGGTATGAGTTACCTGTCCCTGCGCTCCTGTGGTTAAATCGTTGGGCGATGAAGTGGCGCAGCCTGGAAGAGAAGACGAATGTCGATGCCGGCATGACCTTGGCGGCACGGCTGGCGGAGCGATGCGAGCTGATTGCCAAGTACGTTCCGGCGGAAACGCAGGCGGCGCACCGGCGGGCGATCGAGGAAGTGCGCGGCACCGGCGCGGAAGAGCGCGTGCTCAGGGTTGGTGAGGCGGCACCCGCTTTCGAACTGCCCGACCAGAACGGCGTCAACGTGCGGTCGGCGGAGCTGCTGGAGCGCGGGCCGCTGGTTGTCGTGTTTTTGCGCGGGAGGTGGTGCCCGTTCTGCGTGGCCACGGTGGAGACCTGGAACGAAGCCCTGCCGGTGGTGAAGGAATGCGGCGCTTCGCTGGTGGCGATCTCCCCCATGGCGGTGAAGCACGCGTACTTCATGCACGACCAGCACAAGCTGGCGTTTCCGCTGCTGAGCGACGCCGGCAACGCGGTCGCGCGGCAGTTCGGGCTGGTGTACCGCGTGCCCAGCTACCAGCAGGAGATTTATTCCAAGACGTTCGTGAACCTGCCCTTCCTGAACGGCGACAGCAGCTGGGAGCTGCCGATGCCGGGGACTTTCGTCATCGAAGGCGGCCGGGTGAGGTTCGCGTCGGCGAGCGCCGATTACACCGAGAGGGCGGAACCGACCGAAGTGCTGAAGGAGTTGGTGAGTCGCCGGTCTTGATGCCGGAGCGCGCGCGACCTCGCGCGCCGTATCTGCAATGCTGGGGCCCTGCGATACACCTCTCGGCCACAAATAGAAGTTGCGCGCGGGGTCGCGCGCGGTCCAGCATCATGGCTCATATGTTCAAGATCGTCATACTTGCCGCATTCCTGTCTGCCGCCTGTGCCGTCGCCGGTCAGAACACCGGGGCGACTCCGCGTGCACGCGCGCGCGAGCTGGGCATCAAGGTGGGCGTGCTGCCGCCGGGCGGGCTGAACGCCATCACCGACGTTCCCGGCGTGCTGGTCGGGCAGACGACCATCGTGCGCGGCGACAAGGTGCGCACCGGCGTGACCGCGATCCTTCCGCACGGCGGCAATCTCTTTCAAGAGAAGGTGCCGGGAGCGGTGTTCGTCGGCAACGCCTTCGGCAAGCTCGCCGGCTCGACGCAGGTCAACGAGCTGGGCGAAATCGAGACGCCGATCCTGCTGACCTGCACCCTGTGCGTGCCGCGCGTGGCCGACGCGGTGCTCGACTACATGCTGGCGCTGCCGGGCAACGAGAGCGTCCGCTCCATCAATCCGCTGGTGGGCGAAACCAACGACGGAACGCTCAACGACATCCGCTCGCGGCCGGTGACGCGGGAAGACGTCGTTAACGCCATTAAGAGTGCGCGCGGCGGCGCGGTGGAAGAGGGCGCGGTCGGCGCGGGGACGGGCACGATCGCCTTCGGCTGGAAGGGCGGCATCGGCACCGCCTCGCGCAAGCTGCCGGAAAAGCTGGGCGGGTACACGGTCGGGGTGCTGGTGCAGACCAATTTCGGCGGCGTGCTGCAGATCGCCGGCGCGCCGGTGGGAGAGGAACTGAGGCGGTACTACCTGATGGAGCAGACCACACAGCCGGGGGCGGCTGTGCCACAAGGACAGGACCGCGCCGACGGGTCCTGCAT
>DASUBK010000534.1:0-8072 GCA_035763305.1 Terriglobales bacterium
GCTGAAGGCGGAGGGCGGAGTACCGATGGCCGGATTTTTGGTCGGGGCGGCCGGATTTGAACCGGCGACCCCCTGCGCCCAAGGCAGGTGCGCTACCAGGCTGCGCTACGCCCCGACTACTCTCATTATATCGGCTGGCGCCGGCGCCGCCGCAGCGATTGGAGATTAACCACAGAGGACCATAGAGATTCTTGTGAGTTACCTCCGTGTCCTCTGTGTCCTCTGTGGTTAGCCGTCTTCATCTTCTCGCGCGCACCATCGCAAGACGTCCTCTGCCATCGTGCGGAGCCCGCAGACGCGGCAGTACACATAGGATAAGCTGCTGTTTCCGGAGCCTCTTCACCATGAACTCTACTTCCACAATTCCGCAAACAGACGGGCCGAACCCGGACATCGCCAAAGTGTGCGCGGGCAATGGCGGCATGCAGCGAGTCCGAATCAGCGGCCCGCTCGGACAGGGCGAGATCTACCTGCACGGCGCCCAGGTGACGTCATGGAAGCCGGTGGACCACGACGAAGTGCTGTTCTTGAGCAGCAAATCGCGCTGGCAAGAGGGGCAGGCGATCCGGGGTGGGATTCCGATTTGCTTCCCGTGGTTCCGCGCCAAAGCCGATAACCCTGCCGCTCCCGCTCATGGATTTGCCCGCACAAGAGTCTGGCAGCTCCAGTCGATGGTGGAAACCGCCGCAGGACTTGTCGTTACCCTGGTGACAGAAAGCGATGCGCAAACCTTGCGCTGGTGGCCGGCGGAATTCCGCCTTGTGTATCGCGTCACCTTCGGCTCGGAGTTGCGCCTGGAGCTGGTATGCACCAACACCGGAAGAACACCGCTGCGATTCGAGGAAGCCCTGCATACCTACAATCGGGTGAGTGATGTCGCGCATGCCCGGGTGCAGGGGCTCGAGAACGTTCGCTTCCTTGACAACACGCATTCGAACCAGGAGAAGACGCAGCATGGCGAGGTAGCGATCACCTCACCGACCGACAGCGCTTACCTTCCCAGCACGAGCGATGTCGATCTGCTGGACCCGCAGATGCGCCGGCGAATTCGGCTCCATAAGCAAAACTCGTTTACCACCGTGGTGTGGAATCCCTGGCGCGAGGGAGCCGCGGCCTTGCGCGACCTGGGAGACGGGGAATGGGCGCAGTTTCTTTGTGTCGAGGCGAGCAACATCATGGACTCTGCCGTCAATCTGGAGCCTGGAGAGGAACACGCACTGACTGCAGTTCTCAGTGTCGAGACGCTCTAGCCGCGACGAGGGAGCCGCTCCCGGCGAACACGCCAACAGTCTATTTCTTGAACAGGTTCTCGAACGCCTTGCGCGCGTCGTCGGCGCGGCCGCCGCCGCCCGGAGTGGTGGTCTCGCGCTCGATGCGGGCGGTCAGCTCGAATGAAGGGCACTGGTTGGCGGCGCTCTTCTTGATGACGCGCTCCAGCACGGTCTTGCGGCACTCGAAGCGGCTGCTGGGATCGAAGTGCGCGCACTGCTTGCAGGAGTGCAGCGCCGCGCTGCATTGCGGGCAGTTGCCGAGCGGCTCGGTGACCATCTGCAGGATGGTTCCGCACTCCGCGCAACGCGACAGGGTGCGCGCTCCCGGCATGTTCAGTACCCGCGGGCCGTAGCTATTGTCGCGATTGGGGCGGGGCGCGCCTCCGCCACCCGCCGGACGCTGCGCCTTGTCGTCGCCTCGATCCTGGTAGCCGTGCTGGCGATATTTTCTGTCGGACACGCGGACCTCCGTGCGAACGCACTGTTCTGGCGGGAATGTATGCCTTATACCACAGTCGCCGGTCGCCAGTCGCCAGTCGCCAGTCGCCAGTCGTCAGTCGTCAGTCGCCAGCTATCGTCCGCCTCGGAATCAGACCGTGTCTTCGTCCAATTCGCTCATGACATTTCCTCGCAGCGCCCGTCCAACTGGACAGGGCGCAGGCGGAGGGAACCGCCGGCGGCGCCGCTGCGTACTTCCACCAGGGGACGCCATGCAGAACTTCTTCGCCAATCTCCGCTATGCCCTGCGCCAGTTCGTACAGGCCCCGGTGTTCACCATCGCCGCGGTACTGACCCTCGCCCTCGGCATCGGCGGCACAACCGCGATTTTCTCCCTCATTCATACCGTCATGCTGCGTTCCCTGCCGGTGGCCGACCCCGGCCGGCTCTACCGCATCGGCGACGGCAACGATTGCTGCGTCGAGGGCGGCCCCCAGGAACGCTGGGGCATGTACTCCTACCCCTTGTACGAACGCCTGAAGAGTAACCTTCCGGAGTTCGAAGAACTCACCGCCTTCCAGGCAGGCCCCAACCGCATGAGCGTGCGCCGCTCCAGCGAGCGTGCTTCCAAGGCCCTGCGCTCGGAATACGTCACCGGCTCGTATTTCTCGACCTTCGGGCTCAATCCCTTGCTCGGCCGCCTGCTCTCACCGGCCGACGACCAGGCCTCGGCGCCCCCGGTCGCGGTGATCAGCTACCACGTTTGGCAAAGCGAATATGGCCGCGACCCCGCGGTCGTTGGTTCGACGTTCTTCATTGAGGGTCATCCGTTCACGATTGTGGGGATTGCGCCGCCCGGATGGTTTGGGGAGACGCTGCGCGCCATCCCCCCGGACATCTGGGTTCCGCTGCAGCAGGAGCCGCTGATAAACGGTGACGGCAGCATCCTGCGCCAGTCGGTCTCCGCCTGGCTGCGGGTGATCGGACGCCTGAAGCCGGGCGCCTCCGTCGCCGGCATTTCGCCGCGCTTGACGGCCATGCTTCGCCGCTGGATGGTGAGCGACAGCGGCTACCCGCCCAACTGGATGGCGGGAATTCAGCACGTCCTCCCCAAGCAGGTCATTACCGTGGTCCCTGCGGGCACGGGCGTGGAGGTGATGAAAGAGGATTACGGCCGCAGCCTGATGATCCTGCTCTCCGTCTGCTCGCTGGTTCTGCTCATCGCCTGCGCCAACGTCGCCAACCTGCTCTTGGCCCGCGCCGCCGCCCGGCGCGGCCAGACTGCGGTGCGCCTCGCGGTCGGCGCCTCGCGCCGGC
Source organism: Terriglobales bacterium (assembly GCA_035763305.1). Lineage (GTDB taxonomy): Bacteria > Acidobacteriota > Terriglobia > Terriglobales > Acidobacteriaceae > DASUBK01. Next base: position 3,027 of record DASUBK010000534.1, read on the forward strand.
AAATCATCGGCCAGGCCCTCGCCGAAAGCGTCCTGCTCGCGGTGCTGGGGGGCATAGCCGGACTTGGGATCGCCGTCGGAGCGGAGAAACTGCTGCTCGCGCTCGCTTTCCACGGCGCGACTTGGCTCCCCATCAACACCTCGCTGTCTTTGCCGGTGCTGGGGTTTGCCTTTGCCTTGTCGCTGCTGACCGGCGTCATCTTCGGCACCGCTCCCGCCTGGTTCGCTACCCACACCAACCCCATCGAGGCGCTGCGCGGCGCCGGGCGCGGCACCAGCGACCGCGCCTCCTTCGCCCGCAAGGCCCTGCTGGTGGTGCAGGCGACGCTCTCGGTGGTGCTGGTCGGCGGGGCCATGATGCTGACCCGCAGCCTGGCCAACCTGCAACACCAGAACCTCGGCTTCGAGACCAGTAACCGGATCGAGGTGGAGATCAACAACCCGCCCGCGACCTATCCCGTCGAAAAGCTGAATGCGCTCTACCGCGAGATGCAGAATCGCCTCGGCCAAATGCCCGGCATCGAGCAAGTCGGCCTCGCCCTCTACAACCCGCTCACCGATAACTGGGGCGAGATGATCTACGTCGCCGGCCACCCCGCACCCTCGATGGACGAGAATTCCAGCTCCTCCTGGGACCGCGTCACCGCTTCCTACCTGCCCGCCGTCGGCCAGCCGGTGCTGCGCGGCCGCGGCTTCACCGAGGCCGACAATGAAAATTCCGCCCCCGTCGCCCTGGTGAATGAAAGCTTCGTCAAGCGCTTTTTCAAGAGCGGCGAAGATCCCATCGACCAGCACTTCGGCATGGACGTTCCCGAAGCCGCCGGCACCTACCGCATCGTCGGCGTGGTGCGCGACGCCAAGTACGCCTCCTGGACCATTCGCCGCAAGATCCTGCCCATGTTCTTCGTGCCCATGCCGCAGGTGGTCCACTACGCCAACCCGCTGCTCGACAAAGTCGAGTTGCGCTCCCACTACATCAACGGCATCCTGCTGGTCACCCGCACCGCCCCCGGCGCCCTGGAGCCGCTGCTCACCAAGACCCTCGCCGACATCGACCCCAATCTCACCATCATCAGCGTGCGCAGCCTGCAGCAACAGTTGGACCAGGTGCTCGATCAGCCGCGCGCCGTGGCCGGCCTGGCCGGACTCTTCGGCATCGTGGCCCTGATCCTCGCCGCCGTCGGACTGTACGGCGTGACCGCGTACACCGTCGCCCAGCGGACCAACGAGATCGGCGTACGCATGGCCCTGGGCGCCGACCGTGGCCGCGTGGTGCAGATGGTGCTGCAGGGTGCCTTCCGCCGCGTCGGCATCGGCTTGCTGCTCGGCATTCCGCTGGCCATTGGCGCCGGCCGCCTGATCGCCGCCCAACTCTACGGCGTCAACGCCTGGGACCCGCTGGCGCTTTCCGTGGCCGCGCTCTCGCTGGCGCTGTGCGCCTTCGTGGCCGCCATCGTGCCCGCCCTGCGCGCCGCCGCCATCCACCCCATGCAGGCGCTGCGGATTGAGTAAGAGCAGCTGTCAGCTCTCAGCTACCAGCTTGTGGCTTTCGCAGTTCATTGCGGGCCACAAGCTGACAGATGAGAGCTGACGGCTGCTCCACGGAATTTCTTGCCTAGCGGAGCATCTTCCGTCACAATGCCTTCGTTTCTCCCCCGCTATTAACCTGGTTGCTATGACCCTGGCCCTGCTCGCGGCCGCTGCCGACAGCCCGTTGCGTCACTTCTCCCTGCTCGCCGAGCGCGACGAGGTGATGCTGGTCACGCTCGGATTCCTGCTGCTGGCGGCGGCGGTGCTGCGCGGCGCCCCCGCCCACCGGGGACGCGTCCGCAGCGCCTTCGGCCTCTTCGCCTTTTCCCTGCTGCTGCTGGGCAGCGCCGCGGCCAGCGCCTGGGGCGGCTTCCCCCGCGTCTCGATGGGCCTGGAGAACGCCGGCCTCATCGTCGGCGGCATCGCCATCGTCAATCTCATCAGCCTGTTCTTCTTCGACGTCGCCCTGCCGGTGGTTCGCCTGCATAGTCCGCGCATCCTGCGGGACCTGGTGGTGGCCCTCGGTTACCTCGGCATCTTCATCTGGATGATGTCGCGCGGCGGCGTCAGCCTCTCCGGCATTGTCACCACCTCTGCCGTCATCACGGCGGTCATCGGCTTCTCCTTGCAGGACACGCTGGGCAACGTCATGGGCGGGCTGGCGCTGCAGATGGAAAAGAGCATCAACACCGGCGACTGGATCCAGGTCGGCGCCACCCAGGGCCAGGTCAAGGACATCGGCTGGCGGCACACCGCCATCGAGACCCGCAACTGGGACACGCTCATCATTCCCAATAGCGTGCTGATGAAGGGCGAGGTCACGGTGCTGGGCCGCCGCACCCACCTGCCCCTACAGCACCGCATGTGGGTGTACTTCAGCGTGGATTACCGCGTGCCGCCCACCGACGTGATCCAGGCGGTCGAAACCGCCTTGCGCGCCGAGCCCATTCCCGGCGTCGCCGCCGATCCGCCGCCTAACTGCATTACCTGGGAATACAAAGAAAGCTACATGAATTACGCGGTGCGCTACTGGCTCACCGATTTGCTGCGCGACGATCCCACCAATTCCGCCGTGCGCGTGCGCATTTACTTCGCGCTCAAGCGCGCCGGCATTCCGCTCTCGATTCCCGCGCACACCCTCTTCGTCAACGAGGAGAGCACCGAGCGGCTGGGGCGGCACCAGGAAAAGGAAATCCAGCGCCGCGTCTCCGCCCTGCGCCACGTCGAACTCTTCCACACCATGACGGAAGAAGAGTTGCGCATGCTCGCCGATCGCACCCTGTATGCGCCCTTCACCTGCGGCGAGGCCATGACCCGCCAGGGCGCCGAGGCCCACTGGCTGTACATCATCACCAAGGGCGCCGGCGACGTGCTCATCGCCGACTCCGAAGGCGTCCGCCGACACGTCGCCTCGCTCCAGTCCGGCGACTTCTTCGGCGAGATGGGCATGATGACCGGCTCGGTCCGCTCCGCCACGGTCCTGGCCACCGAGGACACCGAGTGCTTCCGCCTTGACAAGGACGCCTTCCGCGACATCCTCAACCGCCGTCCGGAAATTGCCGAACACATCTCGCACGTGCTGGCGCGCCGCCGCGTGGAACTGGAGGCGGTGCGCGATAACCTCGACGCCCAGGCCCGCTCCCGCCGCCTCGCCCCGGCGCAGCAGGACATCCTCTCCCGCATCACCAAGCTCTTCGGCCTGCGCGGCGGCGCCGCCCGCGCCGGCAACTGAGCGGCAGCTAAATTGTGTGGCCCGGGTCTGTGTGGCCCGGGTCTCCGACCCGGGGTTCGCGGGTCGAAGACCCGCGCCACACGATTCACACCGCGCTACAATAGCTCGTCATGCGACCGTTGTTGCTTCTCATCTCGACCGCAGCGCTTGCCCTGGCCCAGACCGCCAAGCTTCCCTACAAGACGATCGACCATCCCGATTTCATCCCCGCGGCGCAGGCTACCTTCCTGCACGATGGCGATCGCGTCATCGGCGTCAGTGGCGGCAATCAAGCCAAGGCGTACCCCGCCGCGATCCTGGCCCAGCACGGCGTCTGCCAGGACCAGTCGCCCGACGGCCCCATCGCCGTCACCTGGTGATCGTATTGCAACACGGCCCTCGTGTTCAGGGCCGAAGCCAAGGGACAGCCGCTGCAGTTCGATACCGCCGGCGTGATCGGCGCCAACGAAGTCTTCAAGGATCGCCAGACCGGCAGCCGCTGGCAGCAGTCCACTCTGCAGGCGATTGATGGCCCGCTGCAGGGCACGCATCTCGAACTGCATCCCTTCCTGCTGACCGACTGGCGCGAGTGGCGCCGTCTGCACCCCGACAGCCTGGTGCTGAAGCCGCTGCCCGGCTACGCCGAACGCATTCCGCAATACAACCAGGTGATCAACGAGGCGCGCTTCGGCAAAGGCGCCGCGCCCGAGGGCGCGCTGCGCAAGGACGATCGCCTTCCGCCGCGCGAAACCATTCTTGGCCTCGACATCGACGGCGCGGAGAAAGCGTTTCCGCTCTCCGCCCTGCGCAAGGTGAAGATCGTCAACGACAAGATCGGCGGCCGGCCGGTGCTCGTAGTGCACCAGCCCGACTCCGACACCACCACCGCCTTCGTTTCGCAATGGAAGGAGCGCCCGCTAACCTTTGCCGCCGCGGCGTCAGGATTGACCGACCAGCAGACTCACTCCCGCTGGGACGCCTACGGTCATTGCACCGCCGGTAAGCTGAAGGGAGCGCGCCTGCAGCCGCTCATCCTCGAACCCGAATTCTGGTTCGCCTGGTCGGAGTTCCATCCCAAGACGGCGATCTACACTCCGCCCTCGAGCTAGCTCCCAAGCCGTGTGGCACAGCCGCCCTCGGCTGTGCCCCCGAACCTGCTTCTTCCTGCGGCATTCGGAATTCGGCCTTCGGCAATGACTCGGTAGGTCCCGGCGCCCTCGCCGGGACTGCACGTGGTGTCACCCCGCTTCACGTGGCGGCGGGCGCCCTCGCCCGCCGGAACATGTTCTAGCTCACCGGCTTCGTCAGCTGCGCCCCTTTCGGCGCCAGGATCAAGGCCAGCAGCCTGGCCGGGTGGCTCGTCGCGTTGCGCGACACCAGGTGCGTGCTTCCCGGCGGCTCATAAAACATCTCCCCGGCCTTGTAGGTCTTCTCCGGCCCCTGCCCCGACACCTGGCTGACGATCTCGCCTTCCAGCACGTAGGCCAGCACGAAGCCGGCGTGCTGGTGCGGCTTGCCCTCGCGCCCGGGCGGAAAATCCACCTGGCTGACGGTGACCTGCCAGTCCTTCATGGTGAGGTTGGGAAGATCGTGCTGGAAAACCCGGTTGACGGGCGTGGATGCCGCGGGTTGGCTCTGCGCTTGCGCCAGCGCCGCCTGCGCCAGCAGGAGCATTGCGCCGCTCATGGCGTCTCGACGTGTGATCATGGCCGCCAATCATACGCCCACGACATTATTGGAGCGCACGCGCCCTCGCGTGCGCAGGATTACTGCACGGTCAGTGCCACCGGCTGGCTCTGCACGCCC
>DASUBK010000535.1:0-4885 GCA_035763305.1 Terriglobales bacterium
CAGGTCCGGACCGGGGATGGCGACGTACAGCTCGTCATCTCCGAGCTCGGTATAAACCCGGTTGCCGATGCAGCCGGTGCTCGCAGTGGTGCCCCTGGCGATGGCGAGCGGAATCGACATGCAGGTAGGCCGTCCGAAGAGGCTGCTGTTGGCACCCACGCCGGCGCGCAGGGCGGCTTCCTGCAGCAGCATCAGGCGGCCGGGATGGCCGACGACCAGCACCACGTCGGGCGCGACCGAGGCATCGCCCAGCGGCGCGTACGCGGTGAACTTCGGCGTCGCCTGCAGGCGGGCGATTCCCGGGACCTCCTCCTGCTTGATGTAGCCGATTTGCACCATCAGAGAAACCGTGTCCATCAGCTCGTGCTCCCGCTCGGGAGGCAGGGCGATATTGTGCGTGTAGCAGCCGATGGCGCAGTTGTAATGGTCGCTGGGAACAGTAAAGAACGATTGCCCCTCCGAAGCCAGGCGCCAGAAGCTGCAGCCGGAGGGCTGGCTGCCGCGCAGCGGTTCCATGCCTGCCGGTTGGGATTGGAGCAAGCTGATCGCCACCGGCCGGCGCGCCAGGTGCAGCGCCTCAGTCAGACGGGATTCCAAGTCTCGGTAATTGGACATAGGAGATCATCATAACAACGCCGCCGGAGGTACGTAGAACCTCGACCGGGAACAACAAAAAAGCCGGCCGGAGGCGGCCGGGGTACGTCTCTTGACTGATTGTATAAAGAAGAGGAATGCACGCGAGGGCGCGTGCGCTCCAATAAGAAGCTAGTTCCCTGCCGTTTGCTTCTTGTCCCACTCCTCGCGGGTCAGCGCGCGCATGGGCTCGATTTTCTTCTTCTGCAGTTCGGCGTTGATGTTTTCGACCTGCTTGTTGAGAGCGGCGTAGTCGTTCGCCACGCCGTCGAGTTCCCTGGTCAGCGCGTCGAGGCGATCGAGCTGCGACTTGGTGGGCGCGCCCTCGTAGCCGTTGATGCTGCCGTAGAGGTCCACCATGTATTCGCGGATGCGCATCTCGCCGGTGATGCCGCCGGCTTCGTTGACCGCGATCAGCTTGCCGCGCATGGCGTCGAGGGTGTCGGCGACGTTCTGCACCCGCTTGCGCAGGGGATCGGTGGAGACCAGCTTGAGCACGCGGTCGCGCGCCTGGTTGCGGCTGTCCACCACGCTGTCCACCACGTAGGTGAGGCGCGAGAGCAGGTTGTAGGCCTGCATGGCGGTCTTGAACTGCGCCTCGCGCTCGGCGCGGGTGTGGGTGGAGCGCGGATCGGGCATCAGCTTCAGCTCGGAGTTGTAGGTCTCCTTGCCCTTGATCATCTTCACCGTGTAAGTGCCGTCGAGAACGCGCGGCCCCATCAGCGAGAAGAGATTAGGCACCAAGCTGCCGGCGGCGGGCGGAACCTTGGGCGGCTTCATGCGCATGGACCAGGTGACGCGATTGAGGCCCTTGCGCTTGCCGCCGTCCACGGTGGAGATCAGCTTGCCCTCGGGATCGTAAATCTCCAGCTTCAGGTCGCCGAACATGTGGCGCTTCTTCAGGTAGTAGGCGATGACGGCATCGTCGGCGGCGGGTTGGCCGACGAATTCGGCGTCGCCGGGGAAGCCGAAGTCGAACGACGGAATCGTCTGCACCGAGTCGCGCGTGGGCAGGAAGGCGACTTCGGAGTCCAGCACCTTGCTGGTCAGCGCGCGTAGCGGGGTGAGGTCATCGAGAATCCACACGCCGCGCCCGTGGGTGGCGAGGATGAGATCGCGGTCGCGCTGGTGGATCTTGATGTCGCGGACCGCCACCGGCGGGAAGTTGCCGCCCTTGAAGCGCGCCCAGTTCGTGCCGCCGTCCACAGAGAGGAACAGTCCGAACTCGGTGCCGGCGAAGAGCAGGTCGGGATTGACGGTGTCCTGGCGGATGATGTGGGCGTAGCCGGTGACGTCGGAGGTGGCCAGCGCCTTCCAGCTCTTGCCGTAGTCCGTCGTCTTGAAGATGTAAGTCTTCATGTCGCCGGTGGAGTGGCCGTCGAAGGTGGCGAAGGCGGTGCCTTCGTCGTAGTGGCTGGGCTCGACGCTGGAGACCCAGGTATTGCGCGGCAGGCCGGCGATGTTGGTCACGACATTGGCCCAGTTCTTGCCGCCGTCGCGAGTGATCTGCAGGTTGCCGTCGTCGGTGCCGACCCAGATTAAATTCGGGTTCTTGGGCGACTCCGCGATGGCGAAGATGGTGGTGTGCGTCTCGGCGTCGGAGTTGTCCACGGTCAGGCCGCCGGACTGCTCCTGCTTCTGCTTTTCGGGATCGTTGGTGGTGAGGTCAGGGGAAATCTTCTCCCAGGAGTCGCCGCGATCGCGCGAGCGGAAGAGGAACTGCGAGCCGATGTAGACGGTCCCCTTCTGCGTGGGGCTGAGATAAACCGGCGTGTTCCAGTTAAAGCGGTACTTGGGCTCGCCGGGGCCGGGGGAAGGCATGATGTCGCGCGCCTCGCCGGTCTTCATGTTCTGGCGCTGGATCTTGCCGCCCTGGGTCTCGGAGTACATGTAGTCGGGATCGTTGGCGTCGGGCCAGGCCCAGAAGCCGTCGCCGGGATTGGCGCTCTTCCAGTGGCGGTTGTAGATGCCGCCGGGCGCGGTGGACGGACCGTACCAGGTGGCGTGGTCCTGCAATCCGCCGTAAACGTTGTAGGGCCGCTCCATGTCGTAGGCCACGTGGTAGAACTGCGCGATGGGCAGGTTGCCGTGGAAGGTCCAGGTGTTGCCGCGGTCGACGGAAGAGTAGAAGCCGCCGTCGCTGGCGGTCAGCAGGTGCTCGGTGTTGTCGGGGTCAACCCAGAGAGCGTGGAAATCGCCGTGGGCGCTGTTGCCGATGCCGGTGAAGGTCTTGCCGCCATCGTCGCTGACGGTGAGGCCGAAACCCGGTTTGTAGACGCGGTTGTAGTCCTTGGGATCGACGGTGAGCAGCGCGAAGTAGAACGGGCGGCCGATAACGTTGAAGCTGTCGTTGACCTGGGTCCAGCTCTCGCCCAGATCGTCGGAGCGGAAGAGCGCGGAGTGCCTGGCTTCCACGACCGCGTACACCACACTGGTGCGCGAAGGCGCCACCGCGACCGCGATGCGGCCAAGATCGCCAGCGGGCAGGCCCTTGGAAACTTTCCGCCAGGTGGCGCCGCCGTCGGTGCTCTTGAACAGCCCGCTGCCGGGCCCGCCGGAGGAGAACGACCACGGGGTGCGGCGGAATTGCCACATGCCGGCGTAGAGAATGTGCGAGTCCTGCGGGTCCATGGAGATGGACGAGCAGCCGGTGTCGTCATTCACGAACAGGACTTTGTTCCAGGTCTTGCCACCGTCGGTGGTTTTGAAGACGCCGCGCTCGGGATTGCTGTCCCAGAGGTGGCCGGTGGCGCAGACGAAGGCGGTGTCGCTCTTCTCCGGATCGAGGACCAGGGCGGCGATGTGCTCGGTCTTCTCCAGGCCGAGCTTCTGCCAGTTGTCGCCGCCGTCGGTGGTCTTGTAGACGCCGTCGCCGACGGAAACGCTGTTGCGCATCCACGACTCGCCGGTGCCGACCCAGACGGTGTCGTGGTTCTTGGGATCGATGGCGATGGCGCCGATGGATTGGTTGTACTTGTCGAAGACCGGCTTGAAGGTGGTGCCGCCATTGGGCGACTTCCACAGTCCGCCGCCGGCCGCGCCGACGTACACCAGGGTGCGGCCCTTGTCCTTCACGGCGGCGACGGCGGCGACGCGGCCGCCGGTGGCCGCCGGGCCGATCTCGCGCGCGGCCAGGCCGGTGAAGACCTGCTCGTCGACCTTGACGGGCTCGTCGGCGAAGAGTGGGAGGGCGAGAACGACCAGGAGGAGCACGAAGAGTTTCTTGCTCATAAGATTCCTTTGGCCAGACAGCGGGGTTCGAGCCCCTGAGCAGTTGTAAAGCAGCGCTGGCACTTTAGTGTTTCTTTGGCCCGCTGAAGCGGGCTGGGATGATCTTTTCTGAGGCGACCCCCGGCTCACGCCGGGAGCTACCTGTTCTGTCTTGCGCTTTGCGCGCTGCACCTGAGACTTACGCGCGTGCTGCGGCAGGCATGATAACGGCGGTTGCGAATCCCACGTCCGCAAACACCAGCAGACGTGGGGCACCATGAGCCCAATCGACAAGGTCACTCAACAAAAACCAACACCGCCGAGGGGCTTTGCAGCACGGGTCAGAGACCCGTGCCACACAGGCAAATTTACTGGCCCGGCTTCTTCTCGGCCGGAGCCGATGGCGGCGGCATCTTGAACTGGGAATCGTCCACCGTGGGGTTGATCTCCACCTTGTCGATAGTAATCTTCTGCTTCTGCGGGTTGTCCTTCAGGCCCATCTCGAAGGAGAACGGCAGCATCATGCCCTCGACTTCCTTGTAATCGCCGATGGTGGTTTCCATTTCGCGCTCGGCGCCGCGGATGGTGCGCTTGCTGGCGGTCTTGATCTCCAGGAAGGAATCGGGATCGAGGTAGTAGTAGCGGACATCGCCGTTCTTGAGGGTGATTTTGAGCTTGTAGGCGTCGCTGCCCTCGACGGCTTCCTTGCCCATCAACTCCACTTTGTTGCCCTTGTCCTTATAGTCCACCAGCGGGCCGTCCATGTCGGCCTGCTCCTCGGCGTCCTTCAAGTCGTCCTGCCCCATGGGCTCGGCGTCTTTCTTGCCCTGCAGCGGCATGATCATCCAGCCGGTGGTGCCGTCATAAGCCTGAACAATCGTCATGCCCTGGACGAGGATCTCCATGCGCATGTTCTTGGGACGCTTTTGCACCATGGTGACTGGCGCTTCCATGCCGGGACCGATGGTCATCTTGCCGGTGAAGCGCATGGTCTTCACCGCCTTGATTTTGTCCATGCCGCCGTGGGCCTGGATGTTCTTGG
>DASUBK010000536.1:0-7706 GCA_035763305.1 Terriglobales bacterium
AAATGTAGTGGTCGGTCTTGGGGGTGTGGCCCACGACGCGCACATTGCGCAGCTCACCGCGTTCCGGGTAGAAGCTGCTGCCGCTGCGCTTCAGCTCGGAAACAATCTGGTCCATTACGTTTTCCGCCATCACAACTCCAGGACTGAAAGGGGTCGGCCGGGGAGACTTACAGGTCCGGCGATACACCTCCTGGAAAGCAGTTTCATTTCCACCCGGAAGGCTCCGGCGCGGCGGCTAAGTATTTGATTTTGCGAGAGCAGTTACCGGCCCAGGTTGCTCTCCAGCCGAGTTGAGCCGGAATTGAGAACCGCGATGCTAACTGGTGGTATGGCGAGGAGTGGGACGGGGAAGGAAGTTCTTACACGGGGAATTGGGTGATTGGGGAATTGGGTGATTGGTTTGCCGCTCGAAGAGTCTCTGGACGCCAACACCATCACCAAATCACCCAATCACCCAATTCAGTAGAACAGGTACTTCCGCCACTTGGCGTCGGAGTGGCCGAGCAGGCGCATGATGTGCCGGCTGGTATGCAGGTTGAAGGCGCGCGGCTCGCGCAGCAGGTGCATGTTGGCCTCGGCGGGAAGCTGGTTGCCCTTGCGGCGGTTGCACTCGTGACAGCAGGCGACGAGGTTCTCCCAGGTGGAGAGGCCGCCGCGCGAACGCGGCATGACGTGGTCCAGCGTCAGCTCCGACGCGCCCAGGACCGTGCCGCAGTACTGGCAGGTATTGCGGTCGCGCAGCAGGATGTTCTTGCGCGACAGGGCGCGCGTCTGGTGCGGAATGCGGCGATACTCCAGCAGGCGAATCACGCTGGGCAGGCGCATGGCCAGGCGGGCGGCGTGCAGGTAATGCCCGTTCTCCTCCTCGGTCATGGCGACGCCCTTGAGCACCAGCACGATGGCGCGCCGCGCCGCGCACACGTTGATGGGTTCGTAGGAGGCGTTCAGCACCAGCACCGGAGCGTTCATCGGCACATGGCCATTGCCCTCGTGGTGCTCGCGCACGTGATCGAGCGCCAGCCGCCGCGGAACGTGACTCGAACTGTGGCCCTTCGGTGACATAACTCTATCCGTGCGCCGCCATGGCCCGCGCCTCTTCAGGTACGGCGGAGGCGGCCTCCGGCTTCAGCACCCGCGCCACCGTCGCACCCCACACCCGGGCGGCGCCGGCGCGCTTCAGGGTGCGCGCACATTCGGAAATCGTGGTCCCGGTGGTGAACACGTCGTCCACCAGCAGAATGTCCCGGCCCTTGACCTGGGACGGATCGGGCACGCGGAAGGCCCCGCGCATGTTCTCCCGCCGCTGGCGGGGCGTCAGGCCGGTCTGGGACTCAGTATCTCGATGACGCAGCAGCAACCCCGGATTCAGCGGAAACTCGCGCCCGGCGGGGCGCAGCTTCAGGGCCGCGCGCGCGATCAGTTCCGACTGGTTGAAGCCGCGCTGCCGTAGTCTGACGGCGTAGAGCGGCACCGGCACAACCACCGGCGCGGAATCGCCGAAGCCGGGATCCAGGTCGGCGATGGCCTCGCTCAGCATGCGTCCCAGGACGCCGGCGGCGGGACGAACCCGCTCGTACTTCAGCAGGTGGATCAGTTCGCGCAGGCCGGCTTCGTAGCTGCCGTAAGCCGCCGCTTTGACGAAATCCGGCTGGTGGGCCAGGCAGTCGCCGCAGACGGGTTCGTGGGTGGTCTCGTTGACTGCGTAACGGCCGGTGAGGCGTTCGCCGCAGATGGCGCAGGCGATGCCCTGCCGCGGCGTCATGGCTGCCAGGCAGTCATCGCAGACGGGCAAACGCGAAACTTGGCTCAGGGGGGCGCCGCAGAAACGGCAATCGGAGGGGAACAGGATGGTGAACACGCCGGTGGCGGCGGCATTCACCAGCGAACGAACAGGCCCGGGTGGGGAATCGGCCCTGGATGCCCGAGTTAGGTCTCCGCTACTGCTGAAGACGACCCTCCCGCCGGGAAGTACATTCCCGGCCAGCACGCTTTCAGTATAGCTCCGGTTGGGAGGAGAAACAACGTAGCTCTGAGCCTTGAGCTCTGAGCTTTGAGCTCGGAGCGTTGAAGTCAGGACCGCGCGCGACCTCGCGCGCATTCCGACAACCGCATCTCGTCGCCAAGGCCCGGCTCAAAGCTCATAGCTCATAGCTTTTCCGTCGTAGAATACGCGTCATCACCGCGTCCTGTGCGCGCCGCCGTTGTCACCTGCCGCGGCGCGTGCTAGTGTGCGCTGTCCTATTTGGTGCATCCCCCTTGTGTCTGCGACACGAGGACTCGAGGTTCTCCTATGAGCACCGTCGTCAACCACACCGCTCCTCCCAAGAAGTTCACGCCCTTCGTGCCGCCGACCATGCAGATGAAGGAGTTCACCTTCCGCGCGGTCATCCTGGGCATGATCATGACCGGCATCCTGGGCGCGGCCAACGCCTACCTCGGCCTGCGCGCCGGCATGACCATCGCCGCCACGTATCCCGCGGCGGTGATCGGCATGGCCATCCTGCGCATCTTCAAGGGCTCGATCCTGGAGGAAAATATCGCCCGTACCATCGGCTCGATCGGCGAGTCGGTCGCGGCCGGCGCGGTGTTCACCATTCCCGCCTTCGTCATCGCCGGCCTGTGGCACGACGCCAACGGCAACGCCGTGCTGGGCACCGACAAGTACTGGCAATCGGTGGCGCTGATGGCCATCGGCGGTACGGTCGGCATCCTGTTCGTCACCCTGCTGCGGCGCGTGATGGTGGAGGATCCCGAGTTGCCGTTCCCCGAATCCGTCGCCGCGTCGGAGATTCACAAGGCCGGGCAGCAGGGCGCCAAGGCGGCCAAGATTCTCTTCGCCAACATGGGCTTCGGCGCCTTCATGTACTTCCTCAGCCAGATCAACCTGTTCTGGTACACGTACCAGCTGAACATCAACATCCCGGCGATGAAGAGCGGCCTGCGCGTGGGCCGCGGCGCCACGGCTCCGGTCGTGGCTACCGGTGGGATGACGACGTTCACCTCGCCGGCCGTAAGCCCGGCGTACCTCGGCGTCGGCTACATCATCGGGCCGCGGCTGGCGGCGTTGAACTTCGCCGGCGGCGTGGTGGCGTGGGGACTGCTGGTTCCGCTGCTCGTGTACTTCATGGGGCCTGGCATCCAGGCCAGCCTGCCGGCAGGGCAGACGATGAACTGGGCGGGCCTCGCGGCCAACGTGTGGTTCTCCATCGTGCGGCCGATCGCCGTGGGCGGCATGCTGGTGGGTGCGGGCTTCACGCTCTTCCGCATGCGCAAGCAACTGGGCGCGGGCATGGCGCGCGCCGTTTCCGATCTGAAGAAGTCCACCGAAGCGCACCAGGCGACGGACCGCACCGAACGCGATCTCAGCGCGAAGGTGGTGTTCCTGGGAGTCGCGGTGGGGCTGATCGCCATGATCGCCCTCTACTACTTCTTCATCAACGGCGCGGGGAATCTGACAAGTTCGAAGATCTGGGCGGGCGCCATCGTGGCCGGCGTGGTGATGATCGTCCTCGGCTTCTTCTTCGCCGCGGTGTCGGGGAACCTGGTGGGCATGATTGGCTCGTCCAATAACCCGGTCAGCGGCCTGACGCTGTGCACGCTGGTAGTCGCGGCGCTGCTGATGGTGGCGCTGGGCGTTTCGGGCGTCGGCGGAGTGGCCGCGGTACTGGGCGTGGCGGCGGTGGTGTGCGTCTCGTCGGCGGTCGCCGGCGAGATGCTGCAGGATCTGAAGGTGGGCCACATCCTCGGCGGGACGCCGGCAAAGATGCAGATTGGCGACATCTTCGGCATCGCGGTCAGCAGCCTGGTGCTGTTCTTCCCCCTGATGATCCTCGACAAGGCGTATCACTTCGGCAGCGCGGCATTGCCGGCGCCGCAGGCGGGACTCATGGCGCTGCTGGCGCAGGGAATCGTCGGCGGGAACATGGCGTGGCCGCTGGTGGTGGTGGGCATCTTCATGGGTTTCGCGCTGATCATGGTGCAGGTGAAGAGTCCCATGCTGTTCGCCGTCGGTATGTACCTGCCGCTGGAGACGACGTTCGCCATCTTCGTGGGCGGCATCGTGCGCTGGATCACCGACGGCATTCGCGATCGCCGCGGTTACAACGACGCGCAAAAGGCGCGGGTGGACAATGCCGGCGTGCTCACCGCTTCCGGACTGGTGGCGGGCGAAGCGCTGTGCGGGCTGGTGATCGCCTCCATCGTCGGCACCGGACATTCGCTGTGGCATATCGGCGTGGGCGATGCTTGGATCACCGGCCTGATCGGGCTGGCGGTGCTGATCGTGATCATGATCAAGCTACCGCTGGCCAATGCGGGCAGCCCCGACGAGCCGGCGCCGCCCACGGCGATTATGTGACCGCGTTTGGCGGGCGTGTGACCGACCGAGCGTAGGCGAGGGAGGACGGGAGTCCGCCGCGGTCATCCGGAGCGCAGCGAAGGATCGTATTAGCCACAGAGGACACAGAGGAACACAGAGGAAAAAGAAGAAGAAATCCTCTGTGTGCCTCTGTGTCCTCTGTGGTTTGCTTTGTTATGTCGATTGCCGAAAATCTCGAGCAGATACGGGGGCGGATCGCAGCTGCGGCGCGGCGCTGTGGGCGCTCGCCGGACCAGATCGCGCTGATGGCGGTCAGCAAGACGTTCCCGGCATCGGCGATTCGCGAAGCCTACGCCGCCGGCCAGCGGCTGTTTGGCGAGAACCGGGTGCAGGAGTTCGCCGCCAAAGCGGGCGAGGTGGGCGATCTCGAGGGCGCCGAGTTCCATCTCATCGGGCATTTGCAGTCGAACAAATCAGCGTGGGCTGTCGAATTGTTCGATGCCGTCGATGCACTCGATTCAATACGGCTCGCCAAACGATTGGACGCTGCCACCGCCGAGCTCGTCGATCCCCTGCCGCGCGAGCTGCGCTGGTTGTCGGCGGGCGCTCTGCCGGGTGCTGCCCGGGTTCGACGGCCTTACCCTGTTCTTGTCGAAGTGAACATCGCAGGAGAAGAGCAGAAGAGCGGCATGGCTCCCGATTCTCCCGAATTGCTGCAACTTTTGGAGGCTGCGCCTTCGCTGCCGGCCATCGCAATTCGCGGCTTGATGACCGTGCCGCCGTTCACCGACGATCCTGAGGGCGCGCGGCCGCACTTCCACGCCCTGCGGGAGTTGCGCGAGCGGTTGGCGGCGCGCTTTCCCGGCGTTCCGTTACGAGAGCTCTCCATGGGCATGTCGCACGATTTCGAGGTGGCCATCGCGGAAGGCTCCACCTGCGTGCGCATCGGGAGCGCGATTTTCGGCGCGCGGGAAAGACATTAAGCCAAGTCGTGTGGCACGGGTCTCCGACCCGTGCGATCCGGCAGGCTGAGTCACAGGGGGGATTTCGCTCTGCAGCGGAGGAACGCGCCATGAAGGGGAAGCTCGCCGACCAAGTCGTAGCCTGGTGTGTTGTTGTTCTGGGCGTGGTGCACTGCGGCTTTACCGCAAGGGTGTTGATCCCCGCGCTCAATCTGCAGGCGCTGGCGTTCGCCAGCATCGGATTGTTGCAGATACTCCTGGGAGCGGTGAACCTGTTGCGCGTTCAGTATGCTGCGGCCGGCGGCGTGCGAACCGTGAGCGTCATCGCCAACGTGGTGATGCTTGCCTTCGTCATTGCCATTGCGGCCACTCTGCCCCTCCGCTCGAATCCGCAGGCGGTGGCGCTGGTGGCGTTGATTGCGGCCATGACCGTGTTCTCCATCGCTCGTCGTCCGGAGCGCGCGTGATCAAGATTTCCGACACGCCGCAGGGGGCCACGTTCGCGGTGAAGGTCCATCCGCGGGCGCGGCGCAACGCGCTGGCGGGTGAGGTGGGCGAGGCGCTGAAGGTGGCGCTGACCGCTCCTCCGGTTGAGGGAAAAGCGAACGCCGCCTGCGCGGAATTTTTCGCCCAGCTTCTGCGCGTGCCGCGCTCCTCGGTTACCATAGTCGCGGGTCTCAGCAGCCGCAACAAGGTGGTGCGAATCGCCGGCGTCAGCGCGGCGCAGGTCCGCGCGGTGCTGGCGAGTTCCGCCGAATGAATTTGCGGTTTGTATCGGCCAGCGATAATATCGTGTGAAGTTGAAGTCCCCAGCTTATATCGCGCAACACATCCGGCGCGTGCTCAAGGACGGCGGCTCCGCGCCGCACGCCGAGGAGACACAGCGCTTCTTCAAGGAAAAGGTGGCTACACGCGGCTGGCGCACCGCCGAACTGCGCAAGGTGGCCCAGCGCTTCCGCCGCGTCCTGCTGGCCGAGCACGGCCCGGACTACCTGCTCGCCGTGGCCGACCAGTTGTTCCGCGGCTCGATCATCGAAGAAAAGGCCATGGCGGTGGAACTGCTGGCGGCCTCGGCGCCGCACTGCGGCGAGGCCGAATTTTGCCTCTTCGAATCCTGGCTGGAGCGGGTGGGCAACTGGGCGGAGCATGACGGCCTGGTGCACACTCTTATCGGCCCCATGATGCTGGCGTACCCGCCGCGGGCCGCCTGCACGGCAGCCTGGGCCAATTCCTCGAACCTGTGGATGCGGCGGGCGGCGGCGGTGGCGCTGATCCGCGGCGTCCGCCAGGGATTGTTCGCCGCCGAGACGGCGCGCGTGACCAGCCTGCTGCTCGACGACCAGGACCTGATGGTGCAGAAGGGCCTGGGCTGGCTGCTGCGCGAGGCCGCCAAGTACCAGCGCGAAGCGGCCGTGGACCTGTTGCTGCGCATCCGCTTCGTCGCGCCCCGCCTGGTGCTGCGCACCGCCTGCGAGACCCTGCCTCCGGCGGACCGGGCGCGCCTGCTGAACCCGGCCCGTGCCGCCGCGGCCCGCGGCTGACACCGCTTTGTGTCGTCGGTCACAGACGACGGTGACGGCGGGCTGTAGGCTCCGTCCCATGAGCGCAATTGATTCGCAAGTCCAGGAAATCCTCCAACAGCAGGCGCGCGAGATTCAGGAGCTGCGCCTGGAAATCGAATCCCTGAAGCGGATGATGTTCGAGCACCGGCCGGCGTTCATCCCCGCCTTTCACGCGGCCCGCGAGCGGGTGCGGAATGGCCAGGGATTGCCGAATGCCGAATGCCGAGTGACGAATGATCGTGACCATGAGTGCCGGTGAGCAGGTTCTTGTCGAATTCGGCATTCGGAAATCGTCATTCGGCATTTAGAATATTCCCGCCTTATGAATCTGAAAGAAATCCAGTCGGCGCTGCGCGAGCAGGGCATCGATGCCTGGCTCTTCTACGACCACCACCACCGCGATCCCATCGCCTACCGGGTGCTGGGCTTGCCGGAGAGCCTGTTCGTCACCCGGCGCTGGTACTACCTGATCCCGGCGCAGGGCGAGCCCTCCAAGCTGGTGCACCGCATCGAGGCCGGCCATCTCGATTCGCTCCCCGGCAGCAAGCGCGAGTACTCCGGCTGGCAGGAGCTGTTCGACGCGCTGAAGACGATCTTGCAGCCGTACAAGAAAGTCGCCATGCAGTACTCGCCCAACAACCTGGTGTTCTACGTCGGGTTGGTGGACGCGGGGACGGTAGAGTTGGTGCGCAGCTTCGGGCACGAGATCGTCACCTCCGCCGACCTGGTGTCGAAGTTCGAAGCCACCTGGAGCGACGCGCAGGTGCAGAGCCACTACGACGCCGGCAAGAAAGTCGACGCCATCGTCGCCGCGGCGTTCCAGGAAGTCGGGCGGCGGGTGCGTAACGGCGGCACCAACGAGTA
>DASUBK010000537.1:0-15431 GCA_035763305.1 Terriglobales bacterium
CTGTACTACCGTCTCAACGTCTTCAACATTCACATGCCGCCGCTACGCGAGCACAAGCAGGACTTGCCGGAGTTGGTGGAGGCGCTGCTGGCCGACATGAACGAGCGCCACGGGCGCAGCGTGCGCCTGGTCAGCGACCAGGTGCTGGCGCTGTTTCAGAACTACGCCTGGCCGGGCAACGTGCGCGAGCTGCGCAACACCCTGGAACGCGCCATCATCGTCTGCGAAGGCTCGATGGTCGACACCAAGCACCTGCCGCCGGGATTCGGCCAGGTCACGCCGCGCCCGCCGGTGGAAGAGCCCAACGCGGTGCGCCTCGGGGTCGGCACCACCGTGGACCAGGCGGAGAAGCTGCTCATCCTGAAAACCCTGGAAGCCACCAACAATAACAAGACGCGCGCGGCGGAGATCCTGGGCATCAGCCTCAAGACCCTGCACAACAAGCTGAAGGAGTACGGCCAGGGCTCGGCCAACGGCATGGTGGCCGAGCACAGCGCCTAGCACAATGCCGAATGCAGAGTGCCGAATGCCGATTGAAGCCTTCTTGGGCATATCGGACACAAGGGGGATGGAACTGCCGCCCCATTCGGCAATCGGCATTCGGCATTCGGCAATCGTCTAATGCGCTTGCGCCTCAAGACGAAGCTGGTCATCGCCATCAGCGCCATGGTCGTGGCGCTGGTCAGCGCGCTGTCATACATCTACGTCTCGCAACTGCTGCGGCAGCGCATCCAGGACGCCTACGACAGCGCCGACTTCATGTCCCACCAGATCCTCAACCAGGCGCGTGAGGCGCTGGAGGTGGACTACTCCAACCTGCGTCCCGACCCCGACAATCCCAACGCCGAGCGGGAGGCCATCGAGGAGTCGCTGCAGACCGATCCCGGCCTGAATTCCCTGCTGCAGTCCATTGTCGGCTACGATCCCACCATCTACGACGCCGCCATCGTCGACACCCAGGGCCGCGCCCTGCTGCACACCGACGCCGCCATGCAGGGCAAGCCGGTGTCCGGCTTCGAGGATATGGGTAAGATCCTGCGCGGCGGATTTCGCCAGCAGATTCGCGTGGTGTACGGGCCGCATCGCGTCTACGAAGTCCGCCTGCCTCTCAAACGCGATAACGAGCCCTTCGGCAGCATTCGGGTCAGCGTGGATACCGCCTTCCTTAAGGCGCAACTCGAGCCGCAACTGAACCGCACCTTCGGCTTCGCGGGCATCTCGATTCTGGTCTCGCTGCTGCTGGCGGCGGCCCTGTCGAACTTCGCCTTGCGGCCGCTGGAAGCCATCGGCAAGCGCCTGGACCGCATGACCGCCGGCGAAATCGACGCCGCCGGTCCCGAGTCCCCGGTCGTCCGCAGCGACGAGTACGGCGTGGTCACACACAAGATCGATCGTCTCGGCCGCCAGATCCGCGACGTCAAGGAAGTGTTCTCCGCCCTGAAGGAGAACCTCGACCAGATCATGGCGACCCTACAGGACGGCCTCATGCTGTTCACCCACGACGGCCGCGTCGTCCTGGTCAGCGCCTCGGCGGAGCGCTTTGTCGGCCGCCCGCGCGGCGAGATGCTGGGCCACATGGCGGACGAGGTCTTCCACTCCGCCAGCCAACTCGATCGCCTGGTCATGGACGCGTTCTTCCTGCATCAGCCGATCGCGCAACAGGAGATCGAGACCGAGCAGGGCCGGCGGGTGCAGGTATCGCTGGATTTCATCGCCGAGGAAGGCCAGCCGATCGGCGCCCTGCTGACCATGCGCGATGCTGAGTCGGTGCGGCGGATCGAGAACGAAATCGAACTGTCGCGGCGCCTGGCGGCCATCGGGCGGCTCACCTCCGGCGTCGCCCACGAGGTCAAGAACCCCATCAACGCCATCGTGGTGCATTTGGAAATTTTGCGCGAGAAGCTGCAGCAGATCGATCCCGACTCGCGCCGCCACATGGACATCATCGGCAACGAAATCCAGCGCCTCGATCGCGTGGTCAAAACGCTGGTCGACTTCACCCGTCCGGTGGAACTGCGGCTCTCCGATCTGGACTTGCGGCAGACGCTGCGCGAGGTCACCGACCTCGCCGCGCCCGATGCCGCGCGCCACGGCGTTACCATCGACATGGAGCTGGGCGACGATCCGCTCCCGGTGCGCGTGGATATCGATCTGGTCAAGCAGGCTGTGCTCAATATCGTGATCAACGGCGTCCAGGCGATGGCCGGCGGTGGTACGTTGGGTGTGAAGGCGCGGCGCGGCCGCAACGCCGCGCTGGTGGAGATTGCCGACCAGGGCCCCGGGATCCCGCCGGAAATTCGCGACAAGGTCTTCAACCTGTATTTCACGACCAAGGAAAAAGGCAGCGGCATCGGGCTGGCGATGACTTACCGAGTCATGCAATTGCACAACGGTTCGATAGAATTCGATTCGGAGCCGGGCGGTGGGACGACGTTCCGGCTGCAGTTGCCGTTGGTCGAAGCGCGCAGCGATACGCCCGCGCAGGAAGCCGCCGCACGAAGCTGATGAAAGCAATGCCGAGTGCCGAATTCCGAATGACGAATGCTGCGGTCCAGCAGGTGGCAGGCTCGCCTGCTCGCGCTGAATTCGGCACTCGGCATTCGGCATTCGGCATTGCTCTGCGGGCCGTGGTCCTGGGCGTCTCCTTGATTGCGATCATTCTGCTGGCCGGGTGCAAGAAGAAGAAGCCTCCCATCCCGCCGCCGCAGGCGCAGGCCCCCACCATCACCCAGCCGTTGCCGGAACAGATTCCGCCCGCCACCGAGCCGCCGCCGGAGGTCCAGCAGCCGCCCACGCCGCCGCCGCCGGAGGAGAAGCCCAAGCCCAAGCCGCGCCGCAGTTCGCGTGGCCGCAAGCCGGCGGAGAAACCCGCCGAGAAGCCCGCGCCGCCGCCGCCCGCCCCCAGCCAGCAACCGCCGCGCACGGTGGTCCAGGAGGGCGGCACGACACAGCCGCAGCCGCAGGGCGAGCTGACCGCCAGCATCACCCACGATTCCGCCCAGCATCAGCGCATGAACACGGCGCAGCTGCTCGACTCCACCGAGTTCAACCTGAAGAGCATCTCCCGGGCGCTGAACGCCGACGAGCAGGCGATGGTCTCCCACATTCGCAGCTTCGAACAGCAATCGCGCGCCGCCACTGCGGAGGGCGACCTGGAACGCGCCTACAATCTCGCGCTCAAAGCGCATCTGCTTTCCGACGAACTAATCAAGCGCTGACTGGGGCCGGTAGGCCCCGGCGCCTCGCCGGGGCGGTCGTAGAAGGAGCCCAAAATTGCGTGGCCGCGGGCGCCCCCGCCCGCGGCGATTCGAGGCTAGAATTCCCCGCAATGCTTCCCTCGGCTTCCAGCGATTCTCTCGACGCCCCCTTCCCGCTCACCTCCGACGCGATCGCCTTCTACCGCGAGCAGGGCTTCGTGAAGGTCCCGCGGGCGTTGCCGTCGGCGATCCTCGAATCCTACCGGTCAGAGATCGCCCGCCTAATGCGCGAGGCGAGCGTCAATCGCCCACCGCTTAATCAGCGCTCCACCTACGACAAAGCATTTCTGCAAATGACGAACCTGTGGCGGCGCAGCGATCTGGTACGGCAATTTGTTTTCGGGCGGCGGCTGGCTCGCCTGGCTGCGGAACTGATGGACGTGCGCGGCGTGCGCCTCTATCACGACCAGGCGCTGTTCAAAGAGCCGGGAGGCGGCTTCACTCCGTGGCACGCGGACCAGTTCTACTGGCCGCTCTCGAACGACAACGTCATCACCGCCTGGATCCCGCTGGTGGACGTCTCGCTGGAGATGGGGCCGCTGGCGTTCTCCGCCGGCAGCCATCGGCTGAATTACGGCCGCGATCTCGCTATCAGCGACGACAGCGAACAGACGCTCACGGAGAAATTGACGAGCTATCCGATGGAGCGGTCCGCCTTCGCGCTGGGCGACGTCAGCTTCCATTCCGGCTGGACCTTCCACCGCGCCGGCCCCAACCAGACCGGCCGCATGCGCGAGGTCTTCACCATCATTTATATGGACCAGGAGATCCGGCTCATCCAGCCGCGGCACAAAAACCACGAAGCCGACCGCGCCGCCTTCGCGCCGGGGATTGAGGTGGGCGAGGTGATGGCATCGGAGCTTAACCCGCTGCTGTACTCCGCGACCTAGAGAAATGATGGCGATGAGCCTTCGTGCTACCTTCGTGTCCTTCGTGTGAACCAACGGGGCCGGTTCACACGAAGGACACGAAGGTCACACGAAGGGTCGAATTCAAGTGGTGGTCATTCCGCCTTTGTATGCGATTGTCGACGTCTCCTGCCTCCGCCAGCGCGGCGGCGATCTGACAACGAACGTCCTCGCCTTCGCCCGCGAACTGGCGGCCGGCGGGGTGACGTTGCTCCAGTACCGCAACAAGGACGGCAGCGGGCGCGAGATTCTCAGCCATGCCCGCGAACTCAAGCGCAGCCTTCCCCCGGAGGTGCGGCTCATCATGAACGACCGCGCCGACCTCTGCCGGGCCGCGGCCTTCGCCGGCGTGCATATCGGCCAGGACGATCTCTCGCCCGAAGCGGCGCGCGCGGTGATCGGCCCTGATCTGATTCTCGGCGTCTCGACGCACAATCCCGAGCAACTGCGCGCTGCCGACGCGTCCCCCGCCAACTACGTCGCCATCGGCCCCGTCTTCACCACCGGCAGCAAGGCCAATCCCGATCCCGTGGTTGGCGTCGAGGGAGTCCGCCGCGCCCGCGCTCTGACCCGCAAACCGCTGGTCGCCATCGGCGGCATCACGCTCGAGAACTTCCGCTCCGTGCTCGAAGCCGGCGCCGACTCTGCTGCAGTCATCTCGGCGCTATTGCCTTCCCCTCGCGCCGCTGCCCAGCAGTTCCTCGCATTACGCCGCTAGACCTTTGCGATCCTCTGCGTCTTTTGCGTTAAAGAATTAACGCAGAGGACGCAGAGGATCGCAAAGGGGCGGAAAAAGCATTCGCCAATCACCCGATGACCCGATTCCTCCTGTCCCTCTGCACCGCTTCTGGTGTACATTCTTCGAACGCTTGCTCCAAGGTGACGACCCCCGAATGACCACTACGTCTGCCAAGCCTGACCCTCTTCTCGGGGACAGTTCCCCGCGCGACGCCGGCTTCGTCAAAGGCATCGGCCTGACCAGCGCCACCACCCTGGTCATGGGCTCGATGATCGGCTCCGGCATCTTCATCGTCTCCGCCGATATCGCCCGCCAGACCGCCTCGCCGGGCCTGCTCATCCTGGCCTGGGTGGTCACGGGCTTCATGACCATCGTGGGCGCGCTGCAGTACGGCGAACTGGCCGCCATGATGCCCCGCGCCGGCGGCATGTACGTCTTTCTCAGCGAGGCGCTGGGGCCCCTGTGGGGCTTCCTCTACGGCTGGACGCTGTTCCTGGTCATCCAGACCGGCACCATCGCCGCCGTAGGCGTGGCCTTCGGTAAATTCCTCGGCGTCTTCTTCCCTTCCATCTCCTCCAGCAACTGGATCCTTCACCTGTGGAAGGTGCCGCCCATTCACGTCGGCCCGATGGTGCTGGGCAACATGGACGTGGGGCTCAACACCCAGAACCTGGTCGGCATCCTCAGCATTATCTTTCTCTCGGTGGTGAACGTCTTCGGCGTGCGCCTGGGCGCGCTGGTGCAGAACGTCTTCACCTTCGCCAAGGTCGCGGCCCTGCTGGGACTGGTCTTCATCGGACTGACGATCGGCCGCAACGCCACCGCGGTGGCCGCCAACTTCACCGACTTCTGGCGCAACATGGGTTCCGGCGCCAGCTTCACGGATTTAGGACTGACCGGCTTCATCGGCGTGATCACCGCCATCGCCGTCGCCCAGGTGGGCTCGCTGTTCTCCGCCGATTCCTGGCACGACGTCACCTTCGCCGCCAGCGAGGTCCAGAATCCCAGCCGCAACCTTCCTCTGTCGCTGGTGTTGGGAACCGGAGTGGTGATCCTGCTCTACATCGCCGCCAACTTCGCCTACCTGACGGTGCTCCCGCTGATCGGCGATGCGCACGGCGTCACCACGCTGGCGCGCGGCCTGCAATATGCCGCTGAGGACCGCGTCGGCACCGCCGCCATGCAGCAGGTGTTCGGCAACGCCGGCGCGCTGGGGATGGCCATCGCCATCCTGCTCTCCACTTTTGGCTGCAACAACGGCCTGATCCTGGCCGGGGCCCGCGTCTACTACGCCATGGCGGAGGACAACCTCTTCTTCTTCCGCGGCGTGGACAAGCTCCATCCCAAGTACAAGACCCCGCACGTCTCCCTCATGGTGCAGATGATCTGGTGCTGCGTGCTGTGCCTCTCCGGCACCTACAGCCAGTTGCTCGACTACATCATCTTCGCCGTGCTGGTCTTCTACATCCTGACCATCTTCGGGCTGTTCGTCCTGCGCCGCACCCGGCCGGACGCGCCCCGGCCGTACAAGGCCATCGGCTACCCGGTTTTGCCGGCAATCTACATCGCCATGGCGCTGTTTATTGATATAGTGCTGCTGCGCTATAAACCCCAATACACGTGGCCAGGGCTGATCATCGTCCTCCTGGGGATTCCGGTCTATTTCCTGTGGTCCCGCCGCGCCGTACACCAGGGCGCCTGATTGCCTAAGGAGCTAAAACTGCATGGCTAACCTGCTCGCAAAAAAGCCTCTCAACCTGATCCTGGAGGAGGCTTCCGAAACCGGCGAACACGCGCTCAAACGCGCCCTCGGTCCCACCAACCTGATCACACTCGGGATCGGCGCCATCATCGGCACCGGTATCTTCGTGCTGACCGGCACTGCCTCGGCCAACCATGCCGGACCGGCGATTATCCTCTCGTTTATTCTGGCCGGCATCGCCTGCGTCTTCGCCGGATTGTGCTACGCGGAATTCGCCTCCATGATCCCGGTTGCGGGTTCCGCCTATACCTATGGCTACGCCACCTTGGGCGAAATCTTCGCCTGGATCATCGGCTGGGACCTCATCCTGGAGTACGCCTTTGGCGCCGCCACCGTCGCCTCCGGTTGGAGCGGCTACGTCATCAGCCTGCTGCAGGACTTCGGCATTCGCCTGCCGGTACGCTATGCGGGCGCGCCGGGCACGCAATTCGTCCTGTGGAACGGCCACTGGGAAGCTCTCAGCCGCGTCACCAAGGCGATCAAGTTGGCCGGTGTGGATCCCGCCACCCTGCCGCACCAGACCTCGGCCTTCAACCTGTTCGGATTCCTGGGGATTGTGGTGGTCACCGCCATCCTGGTGTACGGCATTAAGGAGTCCGCCAACTTCAACTCTTTCATCGTTGTCGTCAAGGTGTGCGTGCTGCTGGTGTTTATCGGTTTGGGCACCAACTACATCCTGGGACACCGCGCCGAAGCCATGGCCAACTGGACGCCGTTCATTCCTCCCAACAACGGAACTTATGGCGCCTTCGGATGGTCCGGCATCGCCACTGCGGCGGGCGTAATCTTCTTCGCCTACATCGGCTTTGACGCCGTCTCCACCGCCGCCCAGGAAGCCAAGAACCCGAAGCGCGATATGCCGATCGGCATCCTGGGATCGCTGATTATCTGCACCATCCTCTACATCCTGGTGGCCGCCGTACTGACCGGATTGGTCAAGTACTCCACCCTCGACGTTCCCGACCCGATCGCCCTCGGAATCGATCAAACGGGCGTGCGCTGGGGTTCGCTGCTGGTGAAGATCGGCGCTATCTGCGGCCTCAGTTCGACCATGGTGGTCATGTTGCTCGGCCAGTCGCGTGTCTTCTTCTCCATGTCGCGCGACGGGTTACTGCCGGCCTGGGCCAGCAAAGTGCATCCGAAGTTCCGCACCCCGTACATCTCTTCGATTTTCGTTGGCTTCTTCGTGGCCATTTTCGCCGCCTTCATTCCCATCTCGGTGCTGGGCGAACTGGTCTCGATCGGCACCTTGCTGGCGTTCATCATCGTCTGCGCTGGCGTGTGGCTGCTGCGACGCCGCGGCACCGACGTCCCCCGCGCCTTCGTTACGCCATGGGTGCCCTTCACCCCCATCATGGGCATCCTCGTTTCGGCGCTGATGATGATCAGTTTGCCGCTCGACACCTGGATCCGCCTCATCGTCTGGCTCATCATCGGCATGGCGGTGTATTTCTTCTACGGACGCCACCACAGCCGGGTACAGCGCGGCACGCCGCAGCACGTCCATATTCCCGGCGGCGACAGCTACACGGAGCCGGTGAAGAAATAGCTCACGGCAGACGGCCTACGGTTCACGGCCCTCCCCCCGCGGAGGGCCGTTTTGGTTCTGTCCGCAAGCGGAGTGCTGTATGATGTGTTCATGGCGAACACACGAAGCAGCACTCTCAGCGTTCGACTGAGGCCCGAAACCAAGAAACGGCTCGCCAAACTGGCCAAGACTTCCGGGCGCAGTTCGAACTTCCTGATCGCCGATGCGGTCGAATCCTACGTAGCCGACCAGGAGCGCCTCCAGGCCGAGATTCGTCAGGCCGACCGCGAAATCGCGTCCGGCCACTACGTCAAGGATGAAGACATGCGAGCGTGGCTGCTGTCATGGGGCACCAGGCGTGAATTGCCACCGCCAAAGTGCATTTGCGGCAAGAGCCATGATGAGGACCCGTGCCGCTAAATCTGGTCTGGTCTCCGCTGGCCCGACGACGCCTGCTAGAGATCCACGACTTTGTTGCGCGCGACAAGCCTGACGCGGCGGCACGTTTGGCCACGCGCATCGTCGCTATTACCCAAATTTTGCGCGAGCATCCCCACCTGGGCCGGACCGGCCATGAGCCCGGCATTCGCGAACTCGTGGTCGGCGGAACGCCATACGTGGTTCTATATCGCATTCGCCAGCAGCGGGTAGTGATCACCACAATCTGGCACGGCTCACAGCAGTACAGGCCCTGACCTATTCTTCTCGCCACCACTCCGCATCGGCTTTCGGCACCCGGCATTGCCTTCAGTGACACTCCTCACCGCCCGCGGCGCGGGTTCTGGCATACAATCCGCCTCAGCATGCGGGCCCTCGGCAATCTGCGGCTCATCGGCGTGGCCCTGGCCTTCGTAGTCCTGGGAGGCACCTGCGGCTTTCACTTCCTCGAGGGCTGGCCCTGGTACGAGTCGTTCTACATCGTCCTGGTCACCATCACCACTATCGGCTACTCCGGCGCGCATCCCTCAAACTTCGCCGGCCGCCTGCTGGAGATCGCCGTCATCATCGCCGGGGTCGGCCTGGTGTTCCTCGCCATCGGGGCGCTGGCCACCTCTTTGCTAGAATTCGAACTGCAAAACTTCTTCGGCAGGCGTCGCATGGAGCGCGAAATCGGCCGCCTCAGCGGCCACTACATCATCTGCGGCGCGGGACGCGTGGGCCGCAGCGCCGCCCGCGAACTGGCGCGCAAGCCGGCGCCCTTCGTCATCATCGAATCCAGCCCTGACAAAGCCTCCCGCTTCAACGATCAGTCCTGGCTGGCCATTCTCGGCGACGCCACCCAGGAAGACATCCTGCGCCAGGCGCGCATTGAGTCCGCCATCGGCCTGGTCGCCGCCACCACCACCGACGCCACCAACATCTACATCACGCTCACCGCGCGCAGTCTCAATCCCAAGCTGAAGATCATCGCCCGCGCCAGCGAGGACGGCGCCGAAAAGCACCTCAAGACCGCCGGCGCCGACACCGTCATCTCGCCCTACCACTTCGCCGGGACGCGCATCGCGCAATCGCTGCTGCGGCCGCACGTGCTCGATTTTCTCGATTCCGCCACCACTCACATCGGCCGCGAACTGGAGATCGCGGAGGTGAAAATTCCGCCCGCCTCGCGCTTTGCCGGCCAGACCTTCCGCAGTTCCAAGATGCGCCACGATCTCGGCGTCATCGTGCTGGCGATCAAACGCGGCGGGGAAATGCGCTTCAACCCCGGTCCCGATGACGGCATCGAATCCGGCGACTTCCTCATCGCCATGGGCGAACCCGGCGCGCTGCGCAGGCTGGAGGAGACGGCGGCGGCCGGAAGAGGTTTCTAGTTTTCTGTTTCGAGTTTCCGGTTTCTAGTTTCCAGTTTCTTGGCGCCTTCATGTCCTTCGTCTGAAACACGTAACCCAGTCGCAAGGTCTCGTGAAGCTTGGAACCTGCAAACTTGAAACTAGAAACTACAAACTAAACTGCCCCTAATGAAGATTCTGACCGCCGCCGAGATGCGCGAGTGCGATCGCCTCACCAGCGAGCGCCACGGCGTTCCCTCGCTCACGCTGATGGAGAACGCAGGCACCGCGGTGGCCGACTTTGTCCTGGCGCATTGGCCTAACGCCGGCCGGGTCGCCATCCTCTGCGGCAAGGGCAACAACGGAGGCGACGGTTTCGTGGCCGCGCGCAAGCTGCACCTGGTCGGCAAGGTGGTCGAAATCATCCTGCTGGCCGATCCCAGGGAACTGAAGGGCGACGCGCTGGCCATGTTCCGGCGCTTGCCCATCAAGCCGGCGGTGGTCACCGACAACGCGCGCCTGGCGCGCGAGGCGAAGACCTCGGTCGCTCATGCCGACCTCATCCTTGACGCCATTCTCGGCACCGGCTTCCGTCCTCCGGTCAGCGGCCTCTACGCCGAGGCGATTGCCGCCATCAATGCCGCAGCTGCGCCCGTGCTGGCGGTCGACATTCCCTCCGGCGCCGATGCCGACGCCATGCATCCCGCCGACGTCCTGCGCGCCCGCGCCGATGCCGTCGTCACCTTCACCTCGCCCCGGCCGGCGCACGCCTTCGCGCAGTTGACCACCGGCCCAACCGTGGTTGCTCCCATCGGTTCACCGGCGGACGCGATTCAGTCGTCCTTAAACCTCGAACTCCTCGAAGCGCGCACCATCGCACCGCTGCTTGCCGACCGCCGCGCCGACGCTAACAAGGGCAGCTATGGTCACGTGCTGGTGATTGGCGGTTCGCTGGGCAAAGCCGGCGCCGCGGCCATGGCGGGAATGGGCGCGCTGCGCTCCGGCGCCGGACTGGCCACCGTCGCCACGCCGCGTTCGGTGCTGCCCACGGTCGCTGGCTTCGCCGCCGAACTGATGACGGAAGCGCTGCAGGAAACCGAAGCCGGAACGATTTCACTCGCCGCCACCGAATATGGCCGCCTGGACGCCGTCGCCAAAGGCAAGACCGTTGTCGCGCTGGGGCCCGGAATTTCCCGCCACGCCGATACGGTCGAGTTCATCCGCGCCATCGTCGCAAAATATCCCGTTCCCACGGTGATCGATGCCGACGGCCTCAACGCTTTCGAAGGCACGGCCGAGTGCCTGAGCGGATCCGCGCGGCCGCTAATCATCACGCCTCATCCCGGCGAGATGGCGCGCTTGACCGGTCTGTCGGTGAAGCAGATTCAGGCCGACCGCATTTCGACGGCCCGCGCCTTTGCCGCCCAGCATCGCTGCACGGTGGTTCTGAAGGGATATCGCACAATCATCGCGCAGCCCGACGGCCGCGCGTTCATTAACCCCACCGGAAACCCCGGCATGGCGACCGGAGGCACCGGCGACATCCTGACTGGCATGATTGCCGGCTTCGTGGCGCAGCACCCGCAGGATGTCACGCTGGCCGCCGCAGCCGCCGTGTACCTCCATGGCCTCGCGGGCGACGTGGCGTTGGAAGGCTTCGGCGAACAGTGCCTGCTGGCTACCGACCTGCTGAAGTTTTTGCCCGACGCCATCCGCCGCACCCGGGCAGCCGCGCAGTCACCCGCCTTCACCTTCTGACCGACTCACCTAGGGACAGGCGCCCTCGCCTGTCCAGCGGCGCGCCGCGCCGCAGACTGCCGAGCTTCGCTCGGCTGTGCAGGCGGGGGCGCCTGCACCTACACATTCGTTACACTAGCTGCGATGCCGGTGCGCGAATTCCACACTCATTCCCCGGAAGAGACCATCGAACTCGGCCGCGGCCTCGCCGCCGATTTGGCCCCGCCCAAGCTGGTGCTCCTGCGCGGCGATCTCGGCGCGGGGAAGACCACGCTGGTCAAGGGTATCGCCGAGGGCTTTCACGCCGCCGCGCGCGAGGATGTCACCAGCCCTACCTTTACTCTCATCCACGAATATCGCGGACCCGACGCCACCGTCTTTCACATCGACCTCTACCGCATCGACACCCAGCGCGAACTTGACACTCTGGGCATCGAAGACCTGTTCGACCAGCGCAACGTGGTCCTCATCGAGTGGGGCGAGAAGTTCCCCCAGTTCGAGCGCGGCCGCGACGTGGAGATCTCGCTCACCCGCTCCGGCGATTCCGACCGCACGATAAAGATCAGTGGCTAGTGGTCAGTGGCTAGTGATCAGTGTATGGTGGTTCGTCGCGAAAATGGAACTGTGCCATCCCGAGCGAGGCGCTCCAGCGCCGAGTCGAGGACCTTTTGGTTATTCCGAGTCTCACCAGCATCGCAACCACACCATGGACGAGGCCGGCGGTCGGCGAATGCTTGGCGGCTGCACTGCCCACTGATCACTGACGACTGTCCACCGTTCGTGCCAATTCTGTAACCGGCACGACCATTGGCGCTTCTCTGCGCTGGCCGCCGAACTCCGCGTGATGTAAGCTGTCGGCTTCCCACCCAAGGTCGGGCCCCATGACCGTGGTTCCTATCATCCTTGCTGCCGGCGCCTCGCCCGGGCTTGGCTTTCCCAAGGCATTGGCCCGCTTCGGCGACCGTACCGCGCTGGAAATCGCGCTGGCCAACTGCGCCGGCCTGGCCCCGGCGATCGTCGTGCTGGGCAGCCGCGCCCGCCAGGTGCGCGCCGCGGTCCCACCCGGTGCTCGCGCCGTGGTGAACGAGAAATGGCGCGCCGGCCAACTCTCCTCGCTGCTCGCCGGACTCACGCGGGCGCCGCGCAGCGCCGATTTCATGCTCTACCCCGTCGACTATCCGCTGTTGACTCCCGCCATCGTCAGCCGCCTGGTCGCCGGATTTGCCGATCGTCAGCCGCAGGAGAGGATCGCCGCGCCGCGCTTCCGCCGGCGCGCTGGGCATCCCGTCATCTTCGCTGCCGCGCTGCGCGACGAACTCGCTTGCGCCGCCTCCGCCCGCGAAGTCGTGTACCGCGATCCCACGCGGGTGAAATTCGTCTCCATCCGCAGTGAAGCCATCTGGCGCGATCTCGACTCGCCCGCCGCCTATCGCGCCGGCCAGAAAGCGCTCGCCGGGACCAGGCGTGCGGCCGCTGTGGGCTCGCGATGATCGCCGTTCTCACCGGCGGTACCGGCGGCGCCAAGTTCCTGCAGGGAGTGGTGCGCGCCGTACCCCCGCGCCAGGTCACCGCCATCGTCAACACCGGCGACGACGTGGTCTGGTGGGGGCTGAACATCTCCCCCGACATCGACTCGGTGATGTACGGCCTCGCCGGCCTGCTCAGCCGCGAGCGCGGCTGGGGACTCGAGGGCGATACCTTTGCCTGCCTGGAGCACATGCGCGAACTGGGAGAACCCAGCTGGTTCCAGCTCGGCGACCGCGATCTCGCCACCCACGTGCGGCGCACCGGGATGCTGCGCTCGGGAAAAACTTTGACGGCGGTGACTGCCGAACTGGCGGCCAGCTTCGGCGTCAGCTCGCGCCTTCTGCCCATGACGGACGATCGCGTCGAAAC
The DNA here is from genome assembly GCA_035763305.1 of Terriglobales bacterium. Classification (GTDB taxonomy): domain Bacteria; phylum Acidobacteriota; class Terriglobia; order Terriglobales; family Acidobacteriaceae; genus DASUBK01. Next base: position 13,597 of record DASUBK010000537.1, read on the forward strand.
GCGCGTGCTCACCGCCCGCGGCGAGCTGTCGTTTCAGGAATATTTCGTGCGCGAGAAGTGGAAGGTGCCGGTGCGCAAGGTCCGTTTCGCCGGCGCGGAGACGGCCCGGCCTACGTTCGAAGTGCTGCGCGCGATCGCGTCCGCCGAAGTTATCGTAATCGCGCCGAGCAACCCGATCACCAGCATCGGCCCAATCCTGGCCGTGCCCGGCATCCGCGAAGCGCTGCGCTCGTCGCCCGCGCAAAAGGTAGCGGTCAGTCCCATCATCTCCGGCAAGGCCTTCTCCGGTCCCGCCGACCAACTGATGGTTGCGCACGGCTTCCCGGCCACCGTCGCCGGAGTCGCCGCCATCTATCGCGAGTTTCTCAGCACCCTGGTCATCGACCACGCCGACGCCGCGAGCGTGAGCGAAATTGAGGCCCTGGGCCTTCGCGCCGTGTGCGCTTCCACGTTGATGAACTCGGAAGATGCGAAGCGCGATCTGGCCGCGGTCTGCCTCGCCGCCGGACGCTCGCATACCCGGGCTGCGACCAACCTGTAAGCCGCCGCACTTGCAACTCCGCCCGGGAAACGGGACACTACAGAGTTGATTCTCATCCCCGTCAAGAATTTGTCCGGCGCCAAGCAGCGCCTGGCCGGCGTCCTCGACCAGCAACGCCGCACGGAACTGGCGCGCGCCATGCTCGAGGACGTGCTGGCGGCGGTCACGGCAGTTCCCTCACGGCCGCCGGTGATGGTCGTCACCAGCGATGCGTTCGCAGCTTCGCTGGCGCGGCGCCACGGCTTTCTCGTGCTCGACGATCCTGAAAATCCCGGGGAAAGCGGCGCCATCGAAATGGCCACGCGCGCGGCCGAAGCCGCCGGCGCGGATTTCACCCTGGTGCTGCCGGGCGACATCCCCCTGGTCACCGCGAGCGAAATCCGCCTGGTGCTCGACGCCATGCCCGAGCGAGGAACGGTTTTCGTGCGCGCCGCCGACGCTCGCGGCACCAACGCCGTTCTCCGCCGCCCGGCGTCGCTGTTCCCGCTCCGCTTCGGCAACGATAGTTTCCTGCCGCACCTTGCGTCGGCGCGGGCCACCGGCCTTCCCGTCGAAGTGCGCGAGGCGCCCGGCATCGCGCTCGACATCGACCGTCCCGACGACCTTGCCCGGTTGCTGGCCCACCCGGTGCGCACGGGCACGCAGCGCCTGCTGACCGCCTGGCACTTCTCTGCAACCCTTAAGTGATCTGTCATCCCGAGCGAGGTAGCGCCATCCGGAGCGAAGCGACGGTTGGCGCTTCCGAGTCGAGGGACCTTTTGGTTTCTGAAATCGCACTCTCGACCGCAGAAAACCACAAGGTCCCTCGACTCGGCGCTGAAGCGCCTCGCTCGGGATGACACTCGGCGTTCGGCAATCGACACTCGGCATTCGGCATTCTGTATAGTGTCTCGCAGCGATGACCGCCCTCTGCGTGCTTCCCATTCCCGGCGTCGGCGAAATCCGGCCCGGCGATCCGCTGGTGGAAACGTTTCTGGCCGCCCTGACGGCCCACCGCATGGAGTTCGTCCGCGGCGACATTCTGGTCGTCACTCACAAGGTTGTTTCCAAGGCCGAAGGGCAGATCGTCGCGCTCGACACCGTCAAGCCCTCCGCCGACGCTCGCCGCTGGGCCCGCCGCTACCATCTCGATCCGCGCGTGGTGCAACTGGCGCTGACCGACGCCGCCGGCGTCGTCCGCCGCGAACACGGCGTGACTATCACCGAGACGCGCCACGGCTTCATCTGCGCCAACAGCGGCGTGGACCTTTCCAATGTCGACGGCGGGCACAGCGCGGTGCTGCTGCCGCGCGAT
>DASUBK010000538.1:0-5960 GCA_035763305.1 Terriglobales bacterium
CTGACGGTGAGACTATTGGGGAACAGCCCGCGGGAAAAGACTCGGTCCGCGAAGGTCAACGTGCCGTCGGGGGCGACCAGGAACGAGGTGATCGTGCCTTGCGCGCAGTCCGTGTTGTAGGCGCCGGCGCCGTTATTTTCCGCCGCGCTCTCGGTGTTGACGACGAAGAGCAGATGGTGAGAGGCATCGAGTTGGATGCTGCCGGCGGAGCCCATGGCGTCGACGCCCGCCAGTTGCAGGCCGCTGCCGCCGCCGCCGGTGGCGATGGTCTGGATGGGCGCGGCGCTCAAGTTGCCGTCGGCGCCGCGGTGATAGACCAGCACCTGGTTGTTGCCCAGGGCGTTGGTCATGGAGTATACGGCGCCGTCTGCCCAGGCCATCGAAGCGGCGAAGGTGCAGAACAGGGCGCACACACAAATTCCTAGGGACTTGCGAACCATCGCGTCACTCTCCTGTTGAGCTTAAAGACTCTTTCATCATCCGGGCGCTCTCTCGTCCTGGCGCGGTACGGCCATTCCACACGGGCGCGGACCAGCGTTGCTCATAGACAGAGCTGCCCTGGAAGCAAACATTTCGGGGCCGAAAGATTGGGGGGGAAGGGACTGTGGTGAGACATAGTGCTATCCAGGCGTGCGTCTGTCAATAGCAATTAAGTCGTTTTGCGATAAATTCAGCGCCACCGCCGGCGAACTGCGCTCGCCCGTGCAGGCGGGGCGCCCTTCGGCGAGCTCAGGGCAGGCTCCGCACCTACGTGTGCTTCGCGGGAATAAAAAAGCCCCGGCTCGCGCCGGGGCCAATCTTCAATCTGAAATCTCCAACCTGAAATTATTCTGACGATCCCTTTCCCACCACCAGCGCGGGCAGGTTGGCCTGCTGCACCGCCTTGTTGAAGTTGGCGAGATCGCTGCCCTGGATCTGCTTCCACTCGCCCAGCGCCTGCTGCAACTGCTGGTTGAGTTCCTGGAAGACCGCGGCCGACTGCTGGGTGGGCGCGCCGGCGGCGCTTTCCACCGTGCCTTGCAGGATCATCAGCTTGTTGTTGAGGCGGATGGGATAGTTCAGCGGGTCCTCGCTGGCCTTGGATTGCGTCTGCACAATCTTCTCCAGCACCGGCGTGATCTTCTTATCCAGCGCGTCGGCCTGGTCCAGCACCGGCTTGGCCCCCTGCACATCCTCGTAGCGGTCCTTCATCTCCTTGATCTGCGATTGCACGTCGCGCATCTGGTTGGCGGCGCGGTTGGCCTCGTCCACTGCCTGCTCGATCTGCGTCGCCAACTGGTACTGCTTCTGGATGTCGGCGTCGGTGACCTTGAGCCGCGGATCGTTCTTCACGTCGAAGGCCTGGGTGTACTTTTGCCCGTTGACCGTGAGTTGCGCGGTGTAGTGGCCGGTGGGCGCGGTGGCGCCGCGGGGACGGCCGCCCCACTGCGCCAGGCCGGGAACGGTGGCCGGGTTCTCGGTGCTGAAATCCCACTCGAAGCGGTTCTCGCCCGCCTTGACCGGCAGCAGCCGGGTCTGCGGGCCGAAGAATTCTTCGAACTCGCTGGGCTGCTCCGCCGGGCCTTTGCGCTTGGGAGCGACGCTGGAGTAGTGCTTGATTACCTTGCCCTGGCCGTCCAGGATGTCCAGCGTGGCCGTGCCTTGCGGAGCATTCTTCAAGTAATAGTCGAACACCACGCCGTAGGGCGGATTCTCTCCCACCGCGCCGCCACCGCGCCGCCCGAAGCCGCGTCCGGTCTGGGTGCGGATGGCCGCGGCGGGGGTGAAGAAGTGCACCTCGCCGTTGCCCACCTGCGCCGACATCTGGCGCAGCGGCGCGATGTCGTCCAGCGACCAGAAGGCGCGGCCGTGGGTGGCGACTACCAGGTCGTTGCCGTGGATGGTGAGGTCGTGCACCGGGGTGCGGGGCAGGTTGAGCTTGAGCGGCTGCCAGTGCGCGCCGTCATCCCAGGAAGCGAATACGCCCGTCTCCGTGCCCGCGAAGAGCAGGTTCTTGTTGACCGGATCCTGGCGCACCACGTGCACGTAGGCGCCGACCGGAATGCCGTTGGTGATCTTGGTCCAGCTCTTGCCGAGGTCGTGGGTGACCCAGGCGTAAGGATTGAGGTCGTCCATGCGATGGCGATCCACCGCCACATACGCGGTGTTGGCGTCGGTGGGGGAAGGATCGATCATGCTGACCGTGCCCCACTCGGGCAGGTCCTTGGGAGTGACGTTGTCCCAATGCGAGCCGCCGTCGCGGGTGACGTGCACCAGGCCGTCGTCGGAGCCGGCCCAGATGAGATTGGCGGTCACCGGCGATTCGGCGAGGGCGAAGACGGTGTCGTAGTACTCGACGCTGGTCTCGTCCTTGGTGATAGGACCGCCGGCGGGCTGCTGCTTGCTCTTGTCGTTGCGCGTCAGGTCGGGGCTGATCGGGGTCCAGCTCTGCCCCATGTTGGTGCTCTTAAAGACGACGTTGGCGGCGTGGTAGAGGACGTTGGGATCGTGCGGCGAAAGCGCGATCGGCGCCGTCCACTGGAAGCGATACTTCAAGTCCGCCGCCGGCCAGCCCATGGGATTATCGGGCCAGGGATCGACTTCCTCGGCCACGCCGGTTTCGTGGTTGTAGCGGGTGATCAGGCCGTCGTAGGAGCCGGCGAAGACGATGTTGGGATTGGGCGGGTAGGGAACCACGAAGCCGCTCTCGCCGCCGCCCACGTCGTACCAGTCGGACTGGGTGATGGTGCCGGAGTTGGTGGAACTGGCGATGGCGACGGTGGAGTTGTCCTGCTGCGCCCCGTAAACGTAATAACGGAAGCGGTTATCGGTGGCGACGTGGTAGAACTGCGCCGTGGGCTGGGTCATCTGCGAAGTCCACGACTTGCCGCCGTCGACGCTGACCGTCGCGCCGCCGTCGTTGGAGTTGATGAGGCGGTCGTTGTTCTTGGGATCGATCCACAGGCCGTGATGGTCGCCGTGCGGCGCGCGCAGCGTCTCCCACGTCCGCCCCTGGTTGTCGGAGCGGTAGAGGCCGGTGTTCAGGATGTAGACCCGGTCCTCGATCTTCGGATCGGCGAAAATGTGCATGTAGTACCAGGCGCGCTGGGTGAAACGGCTTTCGCCGTTCATCTTGTGCCAGGTATCGCCGCCGTCGTTGGAGCTGTAGACGCCGCCGTCCTTGGCTTCGATGGCGGCGTAGACACGGTTGCCGTTGACGGGCGACACGGCGACGCCGATGCGGCCGATCACGCCCTTGGGGAAGCCCTGGTTATCGTTGAGCTTCTTCCAGGTATTGCCGCCGTCGGTGGACTTGTAGAGGCCGCTGCCGGGGCCGCCGCTCTCGAAGGTCCAGGGCGCGCGGTAGGCCTGCCACATGGCGGCGAAGACGGTGTTGGGGCTGTTGGGATCGATGCTGACGTCGATGGCGCCGGTCTTGTCGTCGACGAAGAGGACCTTCTGCCAGGTCTTGCCGCCGTCGGTGGTGCGGAAGAGGCCGCGCTCGGGGTTGGGAGCGAAGGCGTGGCCGAAGGCGGCGACGAAGACGCGGTCGGGATTGGAAGGATCGACGGCGACGCGTCCGATCTGGCGGGTGTCTTCGAGACCGATGTGCTGCCAGGTCTTGCCGCCGTCGGTGGTCTTGTAGACGCCGTCGCCGTAGGTGATGTTGCCGCGGATGCAGGCTTCGCCGGTGCCGACGTAGAGGGTATTGTGGGCCGAGGGAGCGATGGCGATGGCGCCGACGGAGGAAATCTGCGTCTTGTCGGTGAGGGGCGTCCAGTTGAGGCCGCCGTCGGTGCTCTTCCACACGCCGCCGGAGACGGTGCCCATGTAGTAGGTGTTGGGCTCGTCGGGATCGCCGGTGACGGCGAGCACGCGGCCGCCGCGGAAGGGACCGATGAGGCGATACTTCATGCCGCTATAAAGCTTCTCGTCGAACTGCGGAGGGATGGAGCCTTGTGGCTGCGCCGGGGCGGGCGCGGCGGCCGGCTGGGCGGTTGCGGTGGTGGTTCGCCTTTGAGCCGGCGCCGCGGTTATGGCCAAAGCGACCGCCAGCACGACTCCCCAAATCCACGATATGCGTTTCATTTCTGCTCCTCGCCAAAGGAAAATGCCGCGGCTCGGGTTGATAGCCGCCGGCTGAATTGCTGGAAAGTCCACGGAATGCCGCACAAAGATGAGGCCCTCGTCGGAAGGGCCGCAAATCATATCACATGGCGATAGAAGGAATTGACGAGGGCCGAATACCGAATGTCGATTGCGAATCGGAGCCGGGGCGACAGTCATCTCAGTGTGATACGTTTTCGTGGAGGGTGGCGATGAAATACGCGTTGTGGACGGTGCAACTGTTGCTGGCGGCGTTGTTCCTGTTCGCCGGGGGATTCAAACTGGTGGCACCGATCGCCGAAATGACCCAGCAAATGGCCATGCCGGGCTGGTTCCTGCGGTTCATCGGAAGCGCGGAGGTGCTGGGAGCGGTGGGGCTGATCCTGCCGAGCGCGCTGCGCGTCCTTCCCAAGCTGACGGCGTTGGCCGCGGCGGGGCTGGTGGTCATCATGATCGGGGCGACGGCGGTCACCTACAAGACCATGGGCGGGCCGATCACGTTGTTTCCCGCGATTACCGGAGTGCTGGCGGCATTCGTGGCTTACGGGCGATGGAAGATGGCGCCGGTCGAGGCGAGAGGAACGGCAAGGGCAGCGGCGGCAAGGTAGACATTGCCGAATGCCGAATTCCGGTTCGATGTAAACAGGCACGCGGGGCGAAGAGGATTTCAGATTGACGATTTCAGATTGGCGAATGCATTGCGCGGGAGGTCGCGCGCGGTCCAGGAACACACCGCAGGCGCAGGCGCCTGCGGCTACGTGAGTCAGGGTGGCGCCGTACTTACGCTGTCACGCTGAAGTATTCCGGGTATTTCCGCGGGTAGGTTTTCTTCTCGCGGTAGGAGCGGGCGAGCTCCATGTAAATTCCCAGATCGCGGTCGAGGTCGGACTGGGTGCCGTCGAAGTAGAAGTTACGGATGGGGATCCCGCCGTAATCTTTGCTTAGCTTGGGATAGATCGCCTCGCTGACGATGCCGTTCATGCAGGTGAAGGGGCTGATGTCGATGATGCCGTCGGCGCCCTGGCGGGCGAGGTAGGCGGCCTTGCCGACGCTGAGCACCATCTCGCCCATCACGCCGCTGACCGGCAGGTAGGGCCGGGCCAGTTCGAGCACGGTCTCGATGGGCGGCTCGTCGTAACCGGCGAAGTCGTCGTGCCAGGGGTCCATGAGGGCGTGCTCGTCGGAGTCCTGGATGGTGCGGCGCAGCAGCGCCTTGCCCATGTCGAGCGACCAGGTTTTTCGTGCCAGGCGGAGTTTTCGCACCTGCTCGGAGTTGGTATAGGCGACCCACTCGACGATGTCGCTGAGCCAGGCTTCCGCCTCATATCCCTCGAGCTTCCGCACCAGGTCTTCGTTGCTGAAGATGTTCAGCCGACAGAAGATTTCGCCCACCACGCCGATCAGGGGGACGCGCGAGTCGTACTGCGCCGGGATGCGGCGGAAGCGGTCGCGGCAGCGAGTCATGCAGACGGCCAGCGAGTGCAGTTGGCATTTGAGGTCGGCGCAGCTGGACTCCAGGGTCTCGCAAACATCCTGCAGACACTCTTCGTAGACGCGATCGGTGGCGCCGGGGGTGATTTCGTAGGGGCGCGTCTTCAACAGGGCTTTGCGCAGGATGTCGGCGCAGACGAGGGCGCGCCAGGCGACGCGCATGAAGCGATTGGCGAGGTCGCCGAGATCGGTATAGGCGTTCTTGCTGGTGGGAGAGAGGATCTGCACCTCGGCGAAGCCGGCCTGCTTGAGGATGCGCTGCAGAAAGGGCGCGTACTGGCCGAAGCGGCAGGGGCCCTCGGCGGTCGGCATGAAGAAGGCGGTCCGGCAGGGCACGGTGGCGGGATCTTCGAGGATGCGAAGGAAGTCGCCTACCGTGACCT
>DASUBK010000539.1:0-9952 GCA_035763305.1 Terriglobales bacterium
CGAGCAGTAGCCGAGCTTCGAAAGAGCCCGCGCCAACCCTACTTTGCGCTCGCGATTCATGCCGGCGGCGCCGCCGGATCCTGCACCCGGCCCTTCCAGCGACCGCCCCGCCCGCGGCAGTACTGGAGTGCGGAATCCACCGTGGCGCCTAGATAGAAGATGGCGGCGAGCGGCAGGGTGAGCGCCCACAACAAGTTCAGCCGGTAGAAGCGGACCATGGGCGCGTAGGTGACGGTCATCAACATCCACGCAGCGACGCCGAGGAGCGCAGCGGCGCCCCGTCGGCTCGCCAGCAGCGCCGGCGGCAGGACGAACGTGATCCCCAGTCCAACGACACACACCAGCAGCGCCGGCACCGAGTGGCCTAACTGATTAAAGGCCGTGCGGGAGATCATGCGGCCAATTTCGGCGAACGAGCCGTATGGCCGCATGCTTTTGGTTTCCGCAGTCAACCCGAGCCACACCCGCGCGCCGCTGCGCTTGATGGCGCGGGCGAGCGCGCAATCGTCAATAATCTCGCTGCGCACTGCCTCGATTCCGCCCGCAGCGTCCAGCGCCGCGGGGCGCACCAGCATGCATCCGCCGGCAGCGCCCGCGGTTCGGCGACGCGCATCGTCGATCCACGCCGGCGGATACAGCATAAAGAAGAAGTAGACGAACGCCGGAATCAGCAGCCTCTCGGCGAAGCTCGAGCAATGCAGACGAACCATGTGCGAGACCAGGTCGTAGCCGCTGCCCGCCCGGGTCACCAGTTGCGCCACGCTGCGCTGGTGGTGGCGAATGTCGGCGTCGGTGAGGAGAAGGTAGTCAGGACGATGCGCCCGGGCGGCGGCGATTCCCTGCTGCACCGACCACAGCTTCCCCGTCCAGCCTGACGGCGGCGCGCTTCCGGCAATGATGGTCAATCGCGTCGCAGCGGCGATATCTTCCGCCGCACGCCGCGCCACCTCGGCGGTGCCATCGCTGCTGCCGTCGTCGACGACGATGACGCGGAGGTCGCCGGAAAATTCCTGCTGCAGGAGCGAGCGGACCGTCTCAGCGATACATTTGGCCTCGTCGCGCGCGGGAATGACCGCAACCACGCGCGCGGGCTGCGGCTTGTCCGCAGGAGCGTCGTCCGCGCGTACGCGCCAGAATCCTCCCCGCAGCGCCGCCAGGTAAATCCAGATCGCGAGCGCCAGGACTCCGCCGCCGATCGCCCACTCGTGCATTCCTGCGCAGTGTACGACGCGGGCCGCTCGTTTCGATAGAATGCCCGGTTGCGCTTTCTCGGTGAATCTTGATTCTTCCGGCCAGCGCTCCCATCTAATCGGACAAGGAGGACCGGAATGCAACCGCGACTGAATTATGCAGAAGTAGCGCCGGGATCGCTGAAGGCGATGCTCACACTGGAGACGTACGTGCGTCACAGCGGGCTGGAACCGCTGCTGCTGGAGCTGGTGAAGGTGCGCGCCTCGCAGATCAACGGCTGCGCCTACTGCCTCGACATGCACACCAAGGACGCGCGCGCCATGGGCGAAACCGAGCAGCGGCTCTATGCGGTCGCGGCCTGGCGCGAGGCGCCCTTCTTCACCGACCGCGAACGCGCGGCGCTGGAGTGGACCGAGGCAGTCACCCTGATCAGTCAGAGCGGCGCGCCCGACGACGTGTACCAGCGGCTCAAGCAGCACTTCTCCGAAAGCGAAATCGTCAATCTCACCATGGCCATCGTGACCATCAACGGCTGGAACCGGCTGGCGGTGAGCTTCCGCGCCGTGGCCGGCGAGTACCAGCCGCCGCCGCACCTCAAGCAGGCGGTGATGGCCAAGTGACCGAGGCTCCCTCGCCCGCGTCACTGCTGGATTTTTCCGGCAAGGTGGTGCTGGTCACCGGCGCCGGCAGCGGCATCGGCGGCGGCATTGCGTTGCGCTTCGCCGAGGCCGGCGCCGCTGTGGGCGTTGCGTATCACACCAGCAAGGATGGCGCGCAGGCGGTGGTCGCTGCCATCGAGCGCCGCGGCGGCCGGGCGTGCGCCATCGCCTGCGATGTGACGCGCGAGGGTGAGGTGGAGCGCATGGTGAGCCAGGCCGCCGATTCGCTGGGCGGCCTGCATGTGCTCATCAATAACGCGGGGACGTATCCGCTGGCGGCGCTGCTGGAAATCGACGGCAAGTCGTGGGATGAGGTCATCGCCGCGAACCTGCGCAGCGTGCACCTGTGCACCCGCGCGGCGGCGCGGCGCATGAGCGGCGGCGGCGCGATCGTGAATATCGCTTCCATCGAGGCGGAGAACCCGGCACCGCTGCACGCGCACTACTGCGCCGCCAAGGCCGGCGTGGCGATGTACACGCGCTCAGCGGCGCAAGAACTGGGCGCGAAGGGCATTCGCGTCAACTGCGTCTCGCCGGGTCTGATCGGGCGCGAAGGCCTGGAGCAGGCCTGGCCCGAAGGCGTAGCCGCGTACCAATCCGCCGTGCCGCTGGGACGCCTGGGAACATTCGAGGATGTCGCCGACGCGTGCCTGTTCCTGGCTTCGCCGGCGGCGCGCTGGATCACCGGCGCCAACCTGCTGGTCGACGGAGGAGTGCTGACCCACCGGGTGTATTGATGCTGCCTCATCTCCTTGGTGCCTTTAGCGTCGTTTCCGGCTCTTTGCGTCCTTTGCGGCCTTTGCGGTAAAGATCTTCTCTTCGCCGATGAACGCGCCACTCACCGCTGCCGATGTCATTCGCCTGCTGAAGCTGCAGCCGCTGCCCATCGAGGGCGGCTACTTCCGCGAAACCTACCGCAGCGCGGACTCGCTGGAGGCGCCGCGCTATGGAAGCCCTCGCTCTTTCGCCTCGGCGATTTATTTCCTGCTGACTCCCGATTCGTTTTCGTCGCTGCATCGCCTGCGAACGGACGAGGTCTATCATTTCTATCTCGGCGATCCGGCCGAATTGCTTCTGCTGCACGGCGACGGCAAGAGCGAGCGCGTGCTGCTGGGGCACGACCTCAGCGCCGGACATCAAGCGCAGTATGTCGTTCCGCGAGGCGTTTGGCAGGGCTCGCGCGTGCTGCCGGGCGGAGGGTTCTCTCTGCTGGGCACGACCATGGCGCCAGGCTTCGATCCGCGCGACTTCGAGCACGGAACCCGCCGCGAACTGCTGGGCGCGTATCCCGCGCAGCCGGAACTCATCCGCAGCCTGACGCGGGAATGAGTCAGTCAGGACCCAGTCCCGCTGTCTGACACGGGAATGAGGCGCAGGTTTTTCTGCCCGCTGAGCTCCAGTTGCATTGACCCTCCCAGATGCGTTTGCTATAGTCGGAATGCGGGGTGGAGCAGCCTGGTAGCTCGTTGGGCTCATAACCCAAAGGTCGGTGGTTCAAATCCACCCCCCGCAACCAAGATCTGAGGGCGCTCGAAGCCGAGCGCCCTTTTTGCTTGAGCCCACGGCGGCGCGCCGGCGGTGACGGACCGCACAGCGCGCGCTTCACGCCGGCTAATCTCTCGCCCGATGGAAAATTCCCGCCCGCGAAGAACGTTGGACTTTGCAGACTGCGGCGCTCGCCGGCCGTCTTCTCATTCCGCTGTTGACTTTCGCCCTTTGTTCGCCTAGGCTGTGGGCCGTGGACAAGCAGCGCGAGACCGGGGCGTTGCTCATTGCCGCCTGCATCGTGGCGGCGATCCGGTTGCGCGGCGAGCCCATCCGGCCGTCGCCCAGGCTCACGGCGACGGTGGCGGAAGCGGTTGCTCTGGCGAGAACGGTCCTCCGCGAACTACAACGCGCATGATGGATAACGGAATCAGAATCGACCTGAACGCGGTGCGCTTGCAGCAGGCAGTGTTGTGCGCCGGGTGCGACGTAATCAGCGACAGCCCGCATGACAGTTGCCTGGTGTGCGGCAGCCGTTCGCTATTGCCCTTGTCGCGCGTACTCGGCAACATGGCGCTGGCTCCCGCGCCGCCACCGACGCGGAAGCAAGTGCCCGAAACCGCCGACCGCGTCCTGGTGCTGGTGGCGCCCATCGTGCACCGCCATCGCCAGCGCGTCCGGCCGGGCAAGTAGGAGGCGCAGATGAGATCGTTGGCATGGCTGTTTGGGGTGGTCATGATGGCCTGCGGCGCGCTGGCGCAGACAGCGCAACCCGCCTCGAACAGCGATATCGCCGCCCAGTTGAAAGCGATCGAAGCCCGATGGATCGACGCTGAGATCCACGGCGACGCGGCGTACCTCGACACCATCCTGGCGCCCGACTTCATCTACACCAATCCCAGCGCGCAGGTGCTGAACCGGGCGCAACTGATCGAGGCGGTGAGGTCGGGGAAGGCGAAGCTGGAGTCGGGCAGCGTCAGCGAGATGACCGTGCGCGTGTATGGCGAGGTCGCCGTGGTCAACGGCACCTACACCGAGCACGAGGCGGGCAGCGCGGCGAGCGACGCAGGCCGCTTCACGGACACCTTTGTAAGGAGGAATGGCAAGTGGCTGGCGGTGGCCACGCACAGCAGCCTCCAGCCGCGATCGAAGGCGAGGAAGTAAGCCGAGACACTCCGCCGCTTCGTTAGCGCGCTCCGCGGCATCGAAGCGTAAGGTAAGTCCATGCCCGACATCGGACGGCTGTTCCAGGCCTTCGTCGCGCCCGCGATTTTCGTCTCCGCCGCCGCCCTGCTGCTGCTCTCGCTGAACGTCCGCCTGATGGGCATCGTGAGCCGCCTGCGCGACTTCCAGCACCGCCGCCATCACGCCACCGAGGCCGGCCACGCGCAGGAGGCGGAGGGCTTCGCGCTGCAGATCGCGTCCATCAACGCGCGCGCCGAACTCATTCGCAAGGCGATGATGCTGACGCTGATCTCGCTGGCGGGCACGATTCTCTCCTGCCTGCTGCTCGGGCTGGGGTTGTACTGGGAGATGGCGCGCGTGCTGGCGGTGGCGATCTTCGTCGCCTCGATTCTCTGCATGCTGGCCGGGACCGGCTACTACCTCGCCGAGATCAAGGTCGCGCTCAGTTCGGTGCGCGAGGAGGCCAAGTACTACCACCTGATCGATACCGGCGACTCAGGCGAACGCCGCCACGACTGGCAGCGCCCGCGCTGATCCGATTGCGCTGTGACCTTCAAGGGGACTTCGTCCGACCCCATCTGTTCCTCGCCAGTCCCGCGCACGGCAGGCGCGAGCCTGGGACGCAACCCGCTGCAAAGGGCAAGGACATTCTCCGTGTGTGCAAAGTTTTGTCATTTCCCCGGTTGGGAAGGGGACGAATGGCGCGATGGCGCAGAGAATAGCAACGCAGATTCAGCAGCTTGCAGGGAATCGTCGAGGGAAGGGGTCATGACGGGATGGCACCCGATTTGCTTAATCCCTGACAAGCTGTCGTGAACAGCAAGAACTTTTCCGCCGCCCCTTACGGCCAAACTGACCAGCAACTTGTGGGGCGTTCGGGGCCGCTGGCGCGTAACCGCACGTCAGCGGACAAAATGGAAGCCGGGCAAAACAGCCTGGATTTCATGAAGTAGCCCGCAGAAGATCGCGGGCAAACGTGAAGCCAGCGGATTGCATGGCACTGCGGACTACGGGGGGACGCAGCCATGCAATCCGGCTGGCTATCGTTTTTTGTGGATTACCGCCGTCGCCCATTCGAGTCCCCTTCCGTGGCCACAGTCTGAAGCGCGCCCAGGGCGCCTTACGCCTGAATTCCACGGTCCGGTCACACTCCGGTTGCGTCTCGGGGCGGCACCTTTAGAATGGCGCCTCTCGGATCACCCGGAGAGCATCCAGCTTGCACATCATCCCTGGCAGTGTCCCGGCGGTACTGGCTCTCGCCTCGATGCCGTTCGGCATGACGGCGACCGTGTTCTGGATGTATGCCTACGGGTTGCTGCTCTTGCTCGCCGGCATCGCCATGATTGTTCCACAACTGCCGCGAGAACATGGCGTGGACAAGGTGATGCCGCTGGGGCGGCTGTTTTACGCCATGTCGCTGGGCGTCTTCGGCACCGAGCACTTCACCCTCACGGCAGGAATCGCGGGCCTGATTCCCCGCTGGATTCCCGCGCACATGTTCTGGGCTTACGCGGTGGGCCTCGGCTTCGTGTTAGCGGCGCTCAGTTTTGTCGTGCTGGTGCAGGCGCGGCTGGCCGCGGCGCTGACGGGGATGACGTTCCTGATCTTCGTGTGCGTGATGGACCTGCCGGGCACGCTGCGGCACCCGGACAACCGGTTCTTCTGGGCGCTGGCACTGCGCCAGTTGGCCTTCAGCGGCGGTGCAGTTGCCTTCGCCATCTCGCGCTGGAGCACGCGGGAGCAACAACCGTGGCAGGCGCCGGGGGGTGCGGCGTGGAAGGCGGTTCCGCGCTTCTTCGTGGGCCTGCCGGCGCTCTTCTACGGCGTCGAACAGCTACTGCACCCGGCTTACGTGCCGGGAATTCCGCTGAACAAACTCACTCCCGAGTGGATTCCCGGGAGCGTCTTCCTCGCCATTCTCGTCGGCGTGGTTTCGGTTGTCGCGGGCGCTTGCCTGCTGGTGAACCGGAAGGCGCGGATGGCGGCCGTGGCACTGGGGCTCACCCTCCTGCTGGCGATGCTGTGGGTCTACCTGCCCATGCTGGTGGCAGCGCCCCGCGACATCGTGGCGCTGAACTACTTCTTCGACACGCTGATGTTTTGTGGGGCGGTCCTGCTGACGGCGGGGGCAATGGATACACCGCCGCGCTGAAGGAAACAACGTCCGTGGCCCGCGTGGCACTCGCACACGCCAGGTTTGACCCGTGTTCTCCGCTCCTATACACTCAAGAAGTTGGTGGCGAGCCGCAAGCCCCGCCTTGCCTGGGGCGGTTAGCTCAGCTGGTTAGAGCGCCTCCCTTACAAGGAGGAGGCCGCAGGTTCGAGTCCTGCACTGCCCACCAATTTCCGGTTGCACAGCCGGGGACGTAGTTCAGTTGGTTAGAACGCTGCCCTGTCACGGCAGAGGCCGCGGGTTCGAGTCCCGTCGTCCCCGCCATTTCCCTCCTCATCGGGAGATTGGCTCCAGCCAAATGCGAAGCCGCTCCATCCTGCGATCGCGGTGCGTGGCGGCGGTGATCTTGCTCTGTGCCTGGATCGGGCCCATGTCGCTGCCGCTGGCGGCCACTCCGGGTTGCGCGCAGGCAGCGATGCACGGCTGCTGCCCGCGCCATCGATCTTCCTCTCCTCGCTCTTCCCCGCTGCCGGCACAAGCGCAGTGTCCTTGTGTGGTACCGTCCGGGCCGGCAATGGTTCCCAGTACGCAGCACATTGTGGTGGGGACTTTGGCTTATGCCACGGCGAGCGGCCGCGCATCCGAGGCGCTTCCGATTGATGATCGAGCGAGCGCGCTGCGTCCAGATTGTTCGCCTCCACTGCGGTCGGTTTTGCGCATCTGATTCCCTTCTCCGCAAGCGCCGGTCGAGGTCGACCGGCCTCCATACTAAGAGTCGACTTGCATTCACGCCGGTCGAGGTCGACCGGCCTCCATCATCAGTCGACGTCGCCCGTGCGCGTGAGGGGAACGAAATGTCGCTGCGAAGAGTTTTCTTGCTGGCCGTGATTGGGGCCGTCCTGCTGTATTGCCGGCCATCGCAAGCCCAGCCAATGTCCACAAACGAAGAACAACAAGCCGCCGCACAGACGAACCCGGACAGTTCCGGACAGATGTCCGGCATGCCGGACATGCAGCATGCGCACGCGATGGGCGACAGCCATGCGGCGCCGCGGACTTTCCTCGACGCCATCCGGCATCACGCCACCTCCGGCACCAGCGCCGAGCCCAATTCCACGCCTTCCGACATGCTGATGACGATGCGAGGCGGCTGGATGCTGATGCTGCACGGCACCGCCTTCCTCAACCTGCAGCAGCAAAGCGGGCCGCGCGGCGACGACAAGTTTTTTTCCACCAACTGGATCATGCCCATGGCGCAGCACAGCCTCGGTCCCGGAACGCTGACCCTGCGCACCATGCTGAGCCTGGAGCCGGCGACGGTCTCGCACCGCTTCTATCCGGAACTGTTTCAGCAGGGCGAAACTGCCTACGGCAAGCCGATCGTCGACGGCCAGCACCCGCACGATTTCATCATGGAATTGGCGGCGCTGTACGACATCGGTCTCGGCGAGCACGGGCTGCTCTCGTTCTATTTCGCGCCGGTGGGGGACCCGGCCATGGGCCCCACAGCGTATCCGCACCGAGCTTCGGCATCGGAAGATCCGCTGGCGACACTGGGCCATCATCTGCAAGACTCGACGCACATCGCCAGCGACGTGATCACCGCCGGCCTGACTTACAAGATCGCGCGGCTGGAGGCCTCGGGATTTCACGGCCGGGAGCCGGACGAGTTTCGCTGGAACATCGATTCGGGCAAGATCGATTCCTGGTCGCTGCGAGCGACCGTCAATCCGGCGCAGAACTGGAGCGGGCAGTTTTCCTACGGGCACCTGACCAGCCCGGAGGATCTGCACCCCGAGGAAGACATCGATCGCACCACGGCTTCCATCCTGTACAACCGGCCGCTGGCCCGCGGCAACTGGGCCACCACGCTGCTCTGGGGCCGCAACCACACCTCGGACGGATTGACCTGGAACGGATACCTCGCCGAATCGACGGTGCGATTCGCGCAGAACAATTTCCTTTGGGGCCGGGTCGAGAACACGGATCGCACCAACGAACTGCTGCTGCGCAACCGGTTCGAGCCGGCGAATTTTGGCGAAAGCGTCGCCGGCCGGGTGCAGGCGTATACCGCCGGCTACGAGCGCGATTTCCACCTCATTCCCCATCTGGCGACCGGCCTCGGCGGCCAACTGACCTTGTATTCGACCCCGCCGCCGCTGGTTCCGCTCTACGACAAGCATCCGGTTGGCGTCCTTCTCTTTCTGCGGCTGCGGGCCGAGCGTTGAGAGAGGAAATTCACCGCTAAGGACGCCAAGGGCCGCAAAGGTGTTTATGTACTTTGCGGCCCTTGGGCCCTTTGCGGTGAGCTGGGCGGAACGATTGCGCCTGCCATAGTTACCAAAGTGCTATTGCCCACCTAGGTGGAGTCGGATAAAGTCCTTTAGCCCCCCTTATTTTCAGTCGTTTGCAGCAGTTGGCGTTCGACCGGCAGCGGTGCTGGTGTCTCAGGCCACAGTTCCGCGAGCCAGCGAAAGCTCCCCGCCGGGAGCACGGGGAATTGTGCGGCCGGGCCGGACGTTGGCTTTGCGTTTCGACAGGCCAAAGGAAACGATGGGCGGGACGTGGGCCGCGACGCGCGTACAGGGAATTCCGCTGATTGACATCGCCGGGGGTGCGATGAACAATCGGCGCGCTCGTTCCTGTTCTGCACTTTTCCCAACCAGGAATGTATTTACAGAAACTTTGAGGAGCCACCCGTGGGACTCGGGCGATTTCGCGCGCTGGTAGTGGTGTGGGCAGTGTTGTCGTGTTCGCCGGCCGGATGGGCGCAGGTGACGGGAGTTCAACCGATCGCCACCGATCAGACCGTGAACGCGCTGGGCACGTTGCCACAGGTCGTCGGGCAGGTGAACACCAGCGTGCGCAATGATCGCGGCGATTACGCTTTTACCACCGGCGGGGACACGCCCGGCGCGCTGTTGTATCGCGGCGCCGCGGCCGGCGCTCTCACCCGGGTGCTGCAGTCGGGAGATCCACTTCCCAATAACGCCGGCACGCGCGTCGATTCCTTCGACCAAATTTTCATGAACTCCTCGGGCGTGGTGGCGTTCGATATCCAGTATCGGACCAGCACCGGCCTTCGTGCCGCAGCCTTGCTCGCCTACAACGGAACCACCCTGCAGCTATTGGCGAAGAGCGGCGACAGCGCTCCCCCGAGTGGCAGCGGCATGGTGTTCACCGGCGGCGACAATTTCTTCAACGTAGTTGGCATCGACACCGCCGGCGACGTCGGCTTCGTGACGACCGTGAGCACCACCGCGTACCCCGACACTAATACGCAGACTAGTTCGGGATTGTTTGTCGCCCAAGCCGCGGG
>DASUBK010000540.1:0-8354 GCA_035763305.1 Terriglobales bacterium
GGCGTGGGCACCACCGGCTACGCCAAGGACATCCTGAAGGACGCCATCTCCGCTGACGTCGCGTTGGTCGAGACCGTGGCGCACACCGAGGCCGCGCTGCACTTCTATCCCGACGCGGACGTCATCTGCGACGTGGGCGGCCAGGACATCAAGATCATCATTCTGAAAGACGGCCGCGTTAAGGATTTCAAGCTGAACACCCAGTGCTCCGCCGGCAACGGCTATTTCCTGCAGGGCACCTGCGAGAGCTTCGGCTTCAAAGTCGAGGAGTTCGCCGACATCGCGTTCAACGCCAAGGGATTCCCCCAGTTCGGCTACGGCTGCGCGGTGTTCATGCAGTCCGACATCGTGGACTTCCAGCGCCAGGGATGGAAGCCGGAAGAGATCATGGCCGGCCTGTGCAACGTGCTGCCCAAGAACATCTGGCTCTACGTTTCGCAGATTCCCAACCTGAGCGCCATCGGCAAGAAGTTCATCCTGCAGGGTGGCACGCAGCACAACATGGCGGCGGTGAAGTCGCAGGTGGACTTCATCGAGTCGCGCTTCAAGGGCAAGGAAGTCAAGCCGGATGTAATCGTGCATCAACACTGCGGTGAGGCCGGCGCCATCGGCTGCGCCTTCGAAGCGGTGCGCTTGTGGGAGAACGGCAAGAGTACGGAGTTCGTCGGCCTGGAAGGCGTCGCCTCCATCACCTACAGCACCACCCGCAACGAGGACACGCGCTGCTACTTCTGCAAGAACAAGTGCCTGCGCACCTTCATCGACGTCAAGACCATCAACCCCAACCCGAATTACAAGCCGCCAGTGAAGACCAAGGTGCCGTTGATGGCGGGCGCGCAGCGGTTGATCATCGCCACCTGCGAAAAGGGTACGGTGGAGAACGTCGAGGAGATGCGCGTCATCAAAGGCAACATCGACGCCATCAAGAAAGAGAACCCCAACCTGGTGGAGATCGCGGCCAAGGCGGCTTTCAAGAGCTACGAGCCGCCGGTGGTCGCCGATCCGGCGCCCAAGTTCCTTCTGACCAAGGCGCAGAAGCAACGCGCCGAGCTCATGAAGAAGCGTGCCGAGTTGAAGATCGGCATGCCCAAGGCGCTCAACATGTACTCCTGCGGGCCGTTCTTCACCGCCTACTTCGAGTCCCTGGGGCTGAAGGCGGAGAACCTGATCTGGAGCGAGTACACCAGCGAGCAGCTCTACAAGGAAGGCGCCAAGCGCGGCGCCATCGATCCCTGCTTCCCCTCCAAGGTCGGCATCCCGCACGTGCATAACCTGCTGTACGTGATCCACCCCAAGAAGCAGCTGGACGTCATCTTCTTTCCCATGATCGACTCGCTGCCCACCTTCCTGCATGCGACGCAGAGTTCGCGCGCCTGCCCGACGGTGACCGCGACCCCGGCCTCGGTGAAGGCCGCCTTCACCAAGGAAGGTGACCTGTTCCAGGAGAAGGGCGTCATCTGGCGCGACACGCTTATCTGCCTGCACGACGAGAAGCTGGCCCACCGCCAGATGTACGACGATTGGAAGGACCTGCTCGGCCTCACCGAGGAAGAGAACCACCGCGCGGTGCAGCAGGGCCTGGCCGCGATGCAGAAGTTCGACAACGACGTCATGCGCGCCACCGCCCGCGACGTGCTGAAGAAGCTCGAAGCCGAGCAGCGCCTGGGCATCGTGCTGCTGGGCCGCCCCTATCACAACGATCCCGGCATCAACCACGAGATCCTGGAAGAGTTCCAGAAGCTCGGCTACCCGGTCTTCTCGCAAGATTCGCTGCCGCTGGACGACGAGATCGTCAACAAGCTGTTCGGCGAGGAAGTGAAGGCGGGCATCATCAGCCATCCGCTGGATGTCTCCGACGCCTGGAAGAACTCCTACTCCGAGAACACCACCCGCAAGGTGTGGGCGGCGAAGTACGTGGCGCGGCATCCCAACCTGGTGGCGCTGGAGCTGTCCAGCTTCAAGTGCGGCCACGACGCGCCCATCTACACCGTGATCGAGGAGATCGTCGAGCACTCGGGCACGCCGTACTTCTGCTTCAAGGACATCGACGAGAACAAGCCCTCGGGCTCGATCAAGATCCGCGTCGAGACCATCGGCTACTTCCTCAAGCGCTACCGCGAGGACATGGTGCGGCAGGGCCAGAAGCTCAACTCGATCGACGAGCAGATGCGCAAGTTCGAGGAGCAGATTCGCCACGAACTGCGCCTGGCGGGCAGCTCGCGCTCCGGCGGCGGCTGCTGCGGCACCCACGAGGAAGCCGCTCCGTCGGAACTGGTGCAACTCGGCGGCATGCAGAACCAGCCCAGCGACGAGCTGGCGGGCATCGCCGGCGATTAAAAAATCACGTAGCGGCAGGCGCCCTCGCCTGCCGTCTTCCTCCCTGTCACCCCGGCCGCCCTCGGCCGGGGTTTTCTTCGTCGGCAGGGAGTTGGACCGGGCGCGACCTCGCGCGCTGGCATTCTGGCGAGCTTCTTGCTAGCCGCGACGAGCGCTGTGGGCAGTAGGGGAAGCCGCCGTTCGCAGCTCTGCGATTTGCTTCAGGTGATTGCGGTCGTGGCCCGCCATCATCTTCGCCAGGTGGCGCACCGTCTCCTTGCCCCGCTCCTCATGGACCACAAAGCCATCCCACTGCGCCGGCGTCAGGCCGCGCAGCAGGGCCAGCGTCCAGTTGCGGGCGGCCGTGAAGGTCGCCAGGCTGAGCTCCAGGGGTATCTCGTGATACTTGGCGGCTGCCGCCCACTTGTCCTGATCGAAGGCGACGATGGCTTTGCCCGGCTCCGCCGCCGCCCAGCGCATGCGCGTGGACATGGCGTACTCCGCGTCCGCCAGGTGCGCGACCTGCTGGCGGATGCTCCATTTGCCGGGCGCGGGGGTGAAACTTGCCTCGGCGTCCGAGATTCCCTGGACCATTTCCGCCAGCTTCGCCGGCGTCGCGGCGATGACACTGAGCGGTTCGTCCGTTCCCACAAACCCGGTGATGCGCGCGATGTACTGCTCCGCCGTCTCGTTCATGGCGAATTGGATGGAAGGGCGGCGACAGGCGCTTCAGACATTTCTAACTGTATGGCAAAGGTCTTAGGAGTTAGTAGTCAGGAGTTAGGAGTTAGCGGGAGGACGGCTGCATCTCTTTCTCGCTCCAACCTAACTCCTAACTACTCTCCTCCCGCTCACCTTTCTTTTCCCTTGACGTCTAGGGTAAGAGGGAAGACACTAGCCTAGAACTCTAGGGGAACGCCGCGTGGCGCAAAACGACAATCTTCTCGGAACTCTCGACCTGCTGGTACTCAAGAGCCTGGCCGCGCTGGGCGAAATGCACGGCTACGGCATCGTCAACTACGTGCAGCGCGCCTCGGACGACCTGTTGCGGGTGGAGGAAGGCTCGCTTTATCCCGCCTTGCACCGCATCGAGCAGCAGGGCTGGCTTGCCTCCGAGTGGAAGACCTCGGAGAACAATCGCCGCGCCCGCTACTACCGCCTGACCGCCGCCGGTCGCCGCCAGTTGCAGCGCGAGCAGGAAAGCTGGGAGCGGGTGGTGCGCGGCGTCACCTCGGTCTTGAAGTTCGCCTAGCGAGCTGAGGGAAGCAGGAGACTGGTTATGGCATTCGGTCGCAAACTGGCGGCTCTATTCCGCTCGCGAAAGCTGGACAAGGAACTCGACGAGGAGATGCGTTCGCACTTGGAGATGCGCACCGCCGACCTCGTCGCTGCCGGTGTCCCGCCGGAAGAGGCTCGGGTGCGCGCCCTGCGTGCCTTCGGCAACAGCACCTTCATCAAAGAGGAGACTCGCGGCATGGACAGCCTCGGCTGGCTGGAAAGCTTTCTCCAGGACCTCCGCTACGGTTTGCGGCAGATGCTGCACAATCCGGGCTTCGCGCTTATCGCCGTGTTGACCCTGGCCCTGGGCATCGGCGCCAACACCGCCATGTTCAGCGTCCTGGAGGCCGTAGTGCTGCGCCAGTTGCCCTACCCGCAGCCGCGGCAGTTGATGGCGTTGTACGAGGGAAACCCGGCCAAGGGATTTCCCCGCTTTGCGGTTTCGCCGCCCAACTTCCTCGACTGGCAGGCGCAGAACCACACCTTCTCGTATCTCGCCGCACTCAACCGGGAGAGTTGGACGCTGACCGGGCACGGCGAGCCGCGACGCCTGCGCACGCTGGTCGCGACCGCCGACATCTTTCATGTGTACGGCATGGAGCCGGCTCTGGGTCGCGGTTTCAGCGCCGAGGACGCGCAGATCGGCCACCAGCACGTGGTGGTGCTGAGCCACTCGACATGGCGCACTCTCTTCGGCGGCGATCCCGGCGTGCTGGGTAGGAGCGTCATGCTCGAAGGCACGGCGTACACCGTTATCGGAGTCATGCCCGCTGCCTTCCGCTGGCCGAAGCCGATCGATATAGCGGTGCCGCTCGCCTTTCGCGCCGACATCGGCCGGCAGCGCGGCGCGCATTACCTGCAGGTCGTCGGACGCCTCAAGCCCGGCATCAGCGTGGCGGAAGGCAGGAACGACATTGAGAACATCTCCCGCCGCCTGGCGCAGCAGTATCCCGACAACGACGGGGGCTGGGAGGCCGTGGTGCTGCCCATGCGCGAAGCCATGGTGGGCGACGTCGGCTCGGCGCTGTGGGTGCTGCTGGGTGCGGTGTCGCTGCTGGTCCTGATCGCTTGCGCCAATATCGCCAACCTCCTGCTGGCGCGCGCCAACGGCCGCAACCGCGAGATCGCGGTGCGCAGCGCCCTGGGCGCCAGCCGCGGCCGCGTCATGCGCCAGTTGCTGGCGGAGAGCCTTCTTCTCGCGGCGATGGGAGCTGCCGCCGGGCTGCTTCTGGCGCGCTGGACGCTGCAATTGGTGGTGCGCATGGGCCCCAAGAACATCCCTCGCCTCGACCAGGTCAGCCTGGACGGCACGGTGATGCTGTTCGCGGTGGTGAGCACCATTGCCACCGCGTTTCTCTTCGGCCTCATTCCCGCCTGGAAGGCGGCGCGCGCCGAGTTGGTCAACTCCCTGAGGCAGTCGGGCGTGGGCACCGGCTCGCACGATTCCACCCGCATGCGCGCCGCCCTGGTCACGGCCGAGTTGGCGCTGTCGCTGATGCTGCTGACCGGCGCCGGCCTGCTGGTGCGCAGTTTCGCCCGCCTCGCCGGCACCGACCCCGGCTTCGACGCGGCCAACGTCATGACTTTCGACCTTTCTCTGCCCGGAACCCGCTACCGCGACAGCGGCAGCGTAGCCCGCCTGCAGGACAGTCTGCTGCAGAAGCTTCAGGCGGTTCCCGGCGTCACCGTCGCGGCCCTGACCTCGTGCGTGCCGATGTCGTTCAACGATTTCAGCAGCAGCTTCGAGGTGGTGGGAGCGCCGCCGCTCAAGCCGGAGAACCAACCCTCCATGCAGGTGCGGGTAATCAGCCCCGATTACTTCCGCAGCCTGAACATTCCCTTGCTGCGCGGGCGCACGTTCAGCGATGCCGATCGGCTGGGCTCGCCGCGCGTCCTGATGATCAGCCAGGCGGCGGCGCGCACGTTCTTCCCCAACCAGGACCCCATCGGAAAGTACGTCAAGTTCGGCGCGCAGGGCGGCTACGAGGCCATTGAGGGAATGATCGTCGGCGAGGTGGCCGACGTTCGCGATTTCGGCCTGGACGCGCCCGCGCCGCCCACCGCCTTCGCTCCCATCGCGCAGGCCGGATGGGGCGACTTCAGCGTGCTGGTGCGCACCGCCGGACCGTCGGCGGGCATCGCGGAAGCGCTGCGAAGTGGCGTGCTGTCCCTCGATCGGGACCTGCCGGTCGGCGACATCAGCGCGATGCAGGAGGTTGTGGCGGCTACTCTGGCGCCGCGCCGCTTTTACATGCTGCTGCTGAGCCTCTTCTCCGCACTGGCGCTGGTCCTGGCCGGAGTGGGAATCTACGGCGTGATCGCCTACTCCGTCAGCCAGCGTGCGCACGAGATCGGCATCCGCCTGGCTTTGGGCGCCGATCGCAGGCGCGTGCTGGCCATGATCGTGCGCGAAGCCTTCGTTCTGCTTGCGCTCGGCATGGCGATCGGCATCGCGGCTGCCCTGGCTCTTTCGCGCGTGCTGCGCGGCATGCTGGTGGGCGTCAGCGTCACCGACCCGCTGACCTACGTCGCCGTGGGCCTGGTTCTCGCCGCGGTGGCGCTGCTGGCCTGCGTGATCCCGGCGCGCCGCGCCACCCGCGTGGACCCCATGATCGCCCTGCGGTACGAATGACCCGGCCCAGCATCTGGAAATGGTGATCAGATTGGTGAGTCGGACCGCGCGCGACCTCGCGCGCAAGGGCGTCATCCCGAGCGTGAGTCGAGGGACCTCGCGGGTCTCGTGCAAACACAAGGCCCCTCGACTTCGCTCGGCTGCCGCCTCGCTGCGCTCGGGATGACACTTCACAAATGGCGCAACCGGCTAGAACTTCAGTCCCACCGCCGAGCTGAGAAAGCGCGCCAGCGGCGCCATCTCGCGACACGCCGCCGTAAACGTCTGCAGGAATTTCGCGCTGGTGACCTGCTTATCGCTGAATTCGATCGACGAGCCGATGTCCTTGTACTTCAGATCTTCGAGGTACTCGAAGTTGCAGGGAAATCCCCGCGGCGGGCGGGTCAGCTTGCCGGCGTCGTCCCAGGTGAGCAGGTGCCGCACCTCCGCCCACTCGCCCTTACGGGCAACGATGGCGTTGCGGACTTTCAGCAGCAGCGGCGGCTCCGGATGCCACAATCCCGCCGCCGCGAACGATCCGCCCGGCTCCAGGTGCAGGTAAAACCCGGGCGAATGCACGTCCTTGCCGGGATGGGAGAAGTGCATGGCGACGTGCGTCTTGTAGGGGCGCTTGTCGGCTGCAAAGCGGGTGTCGCGGTAAATGCGGAACAGCGAGCCACGGCTGGGACGGGCGTCGGCCACCAGTTGCGGGCTGATGTCGTAGAGCGGCCCGGCGAAGTCGTGGATGAAGCGCAGCGCCGGCTGGCGGCAGAAGGTCTCGAATTCATCCTTGTGGCGCTGGAACCAGTCGCGGTTGTTGTTGCGCTTCAGGCGGGTGAGAAAGCGGAACAGGTCGTCGGTGAAGTATGCGGCCATCGCCTTAAGCCTATCAAACGGCCCCAGGGGGCTTTATACTGAAGAGTTCGACGGAGACACATGCCCATCATTAAGGACATCTCGGCCATCGCCAAGGGCATGGGCATCACCTTCAAGGAGATGCTCTCGCCCACCGTGGTGGAGAACTATCCCGACGGCCCCGGCCCTCTCCGGGGAGCGAAATTCCAGGAGCGTTTCCGCGGCGTGCACGTGCTGCAGCGCGACGAGAACGGCCTGGAGAAGTGCGTCGCCTGCTTCCTCTGCGCCGCCGCCTGCCCCTCCAACTGCATTTACATCGAGGCGGCGGAGAACACCGCCGAGCACCGCATCTCCGGCGCCGAGCGCTACGCCAAGGTCTACAACATCGATTACAACCGCTGCATCTTCTGCGGCTACTGTGTCGAGGCCTGCCCCACCGACGCCATCACCCACGGCCACGGCTTCGAACTGGCCACCATGAACGCCAGCAACCTGGTCTACCGCAAGGAGCAGTTGCTGTCGCCCGTCCCGGCCCACCTTGGCGCCAACGCCGCCTTCAACCGCGCCGAGATGGAGAAGAACCCCAAGCTCAGCAGCCAACTGAAGCGCGGCGAAGACTAGCGCTCGCATCCTGACGATAGCGCCTTCACAAAACACCGTAGCCCCGATCTTCAGAAACACGTAGCGACAGGCGCCCCCCGCCTGTCGTCTTCGGCGAGCTTGCGCTCGCCCGTGCAGGCGAGGGCGCCTGCACCTGCGCACTTCTTCGCCCTCCCCGACGCTTGCGTGCCGTTTCCATTCTGGGCGAGTTCCGAAACGGCTCCGGACCCCCGCCGTGCTTACCCCCGTTATCTACGCTCCGGCGGCCGTCAGGCGTGCAATGAGAGCAGGCGCGAGGAGGTCGAATCATGCGCCGCAGCCGGGGATTCACGCTGCTGGAGCTTTCGCTGGTGCTGGCCATGGTCATGGTGCTTTCCACCGTGGCCATTCCCGCCATTCTCGGCTCGGTGGCGGCCATGAACCTCCGCATGACCGCCACCGAACTCTCCGGCGCTATGGGCTATGCCCGCATGAAGGCGGTGCACGATAACCGTCCTTACGCCTTGCGCGTCATTACCGTGACCGGCCGCACCGCCGTCTACCTCGATCTCAACAACAACGGCGCGCTCGACGACGGCGAGGAGAAGGCGCTGCTGGTGCTGCCGCATTCCATCGTCTTCGACAGCAGCGGGCCGGCGCTGACCCTGTCCGGCGTGCAGGTCCTCTCGCTGCCGGCGTTCAGCGCCTACGGTAA
>DASUBK010000541.1:0-12270 GCA_035763305.1 Terriglobales bacterium
TCCTGCCCTCGCCCCCACCCCAGGCGGTGCCTCTTCTCGTGCGGTTTGTGAGACGCACCGACCGTGAACCACTGGCGCAGGTACGGGCCATTTTTACGCTCATTGCCACCGCCCCAAGCTCAAACGAAGTCGTAGCGTGTATCACAGACTTTCTGCACCGTACACGTAGCGTTCAGACCCAGGTCGATGTCTTGAACGCTCTCGGCAATCCGCGTGTCTCTGATGAGCGCCTGCTTGACGCGATCTCGCAGGCGCTTGGGTCGCCGGATGAGCAGGTGAGAAGGACGGCCATAGAGGTCATAGGCCGCATCGGACCTTCGGCGGTTCGTAAGTCTAAGAATCGTCTTGAAGCTGTCGCTGCAGACAACTCCGAAACGAGTAACGTCAGAGCGGCTGCCGTGAAGGTACTCAAAGAAATCCGCTGAGACTGGAAAAGCCGGGGAGAGACGGGGCACAAAATGGGGACAGCCTGAACTGCGCGAGTTTTTCTTCGCAGAAGGCGATCCCGAATCTGCGTGGCAGCAAAGAAGCCCAGCCGCTTCCGGCCGGGCTTTCTGAAACCGAAACGGAAACTGAAACTTACCGCAACTCCTCCATGCACTCCTCCAGGTGGGTGCCCCTCGATAAGAGCGAAGGCGTTGTCAAGGGACACCTTAGGTGTGCGGTGCGCGAGCACCGCTGGCTTCGTCGTGGTCGAGAGTCGAAAGACGCCTGGCAAATCCACGTTACGAATCACGCTGCGGTCGTTGCACCAACCATCGATTCGGGCCTGACTTCGCCCATGATTCTTCTCTGCGGACATCCCGCCGCTGCGGGATGCGAGAGCGCCCAATCAACACCGGCGGTCTAGCTTGCGCCGACCAGGGGCACCCGCGGGCTGCTCTCGATGGCAACGCTCCCCGGATGCGTGGTCTGGGTCCGCAGCATCCAGTAGAGCTTGACCGCCAACTTGCGCGCCGCCGCCACCTGGGCCACGTTCTTGGGCATGGAGTGGCAGCGGTGCAGATACTGCTTGCGAAACTCCGGATCGAGGCGCACCGCGCTGTGCGCCGCCTCGACCAGCAGCATGCGCGTCAGCCGATTCCCCTGCTTGCTGATCGCGCCTAGTTTTTGCCGTCCTCCGGAGCTGTGCTCGCGCGGAATCAACCCCAGATAGCTGGCCACCTGCTTGCCACGCGGGAAGCGGCTCACCTCGCCGATGGTCAGCACAAAGGCCAGCGCCGTGTTCGGCCCCACCCCGGGCTGCGTCATCAGCAGCCGCGCCTGCGGGTTCTGCTCGGCGGCTTCTTGCACCGCCTGATCCAGCATGCGCATCTGTCCGTTCAGCGTGGCCAGCAAACCCAGCAGGTCCTCGCGCCGCCGCGCCGCCCACGGCCGCAGCGGCAACTGGCGCAGCACCTCCTGCCCTGCCCGGCTCCACAGCGTGCGCTTCTTCTGCATCCCCTGGTTCAGCGCCAGGTGCTGCAGACCGTTCTTCACCGCCGTGCGAATCTCCACCAGTTTGTGGCGATGGATCAGCAGCTGCCGCACATCGCGCTGTTCCCGATCCGGCGTCCATAACCGCGGAAACCGCCCTTCCACCAGCAGCTTCAGGATGTGCGCCGCGTCCCGCTTGTCCGTCTTCTGCTGCCGCACGTAGCTGGCCCGGATCTGCGCCGCATCCCCGATCCACACCTCGTGCCCCAGATCCGAAAGCAGATCCTGCAGCCAATGACAGTTGCCCGTCGCCTCCAGCCCGATCAGCGCCGGCGCCGCCAACTCGCGGTAGAACTGCTGCGCCTCGCCGGCGGCGTGCACCAGCTTGCGTTCGCCGCTCTCCCCGGTTTCCGTGTCCACCCAGCAAACTTGTTCCCAACTGGGATGAAAATCACAGCCTACAATCATCATCGAAGGCTCCTTCTTCCCCAGCGTCTTTGACTCTCGAATCCAAGACGCTGCTAGGGTACAGTCGGAGCCTTCGCTCTTATCCAATCAACCCTGCGCGGTTTTCGCAGGGTGGGTACCACGGTCCTCGGCCTCCCGGTCCTCGTCCTGAAACAGGGACCGCGATTGGCACGCCGGCATCTATCCTTCGCCCCAGAGTCGTATGCCTGCGGCCAACCGGGAGTGGTGAAACTGAATGACTGGCCGAAGCCGGAGTTCGTGGCGCGTGAAGATTCTAACTCCAGAGTTCCCGGTACCCACCCTGCGAAAGCCGTGCAGGCCGGGGCACCCAAAGCTTCGTGGAACCGAAGGAACAAGGGGGGGCCACCCGCCAGGAGCAGTTTGGAACAAGGGTGAACTGTTAAGAAAACGCGTGAGAAGGCCGGGCTTCAACCGCACCGAAGGACCTGAAGGTGTTGTGCGAATCGACTCGCTGAGGAGCTACCGGCGACTGGCTAGCGCGCAACAGCGGCTGCTTTGGCGGCCCGCGACAGGGCCACGGCGGTGATGTCGTTCTTGCTGAGGGGGTCTTCGTCGCCCACGCTGTTGTTGCCTCGGACCTTGTTGAGCAGGCCGCGGCGCATGCCGTCCTCGACGAAAACGCGCACATTCTCGATCAGGTCGCGGCACAACTGCTGCGGATCGCCGGCGGCGGACTGGTGCAGGAACTGGCAGGCGCGCTCGACCCCGAACTCGTCCCTGCCGCCCTTGACCTCGGCCAGCCCGCGCGAAACCAGCAACAGCGTGGCGCCGGGTTCCAGCACGCACATGGAAGCGTCGTGGGTGGCGTGGGAGAACAAGCCCAGAGGCAGGCCGGTCGGATCCAGCTTGACGATCCCCGAACTGTCCTTCACCAGCGCGGCCGTATGGCCGGCATTGACGTAGCAAAGCGTTCCCAGCGACTCGTTGTAGCAGGCGACGAAGCCGGGAGCGCAGCGCACGCCGCCGGCGGCGCTGAGGATGGCGCGATTGATATCCAGCAGCAACTGGCTGAGCGCCACCGCCTCGTTCACCGCCTCGTCGGCGAACAGGTCGGCGGAGCCGCGGAAGACGTCCTGCACGGCGGCGGCGATGTCGAGCGCCTCGTCGCGCTTGCCGGCGATGTCGAGCAGGAGAAGCAAGAGGCGGGAGTCGCCGGCGCGGGTGAAATCGAAGAAGTCGCCGCCCACGCGGGCGCCGCGGTACTGCGCGCCCAGGTGGACGCTCTCCAGATCCGGCATGGTAGAGCGGGCCGGCTGGCGCAGAGTGCGGCCGCTGGACTTGCTGACGAAGGGGAACTTCACCGCGGGGAAGTTAGCATAAGCTGCGACGCGAGGCCAGCAAATGCCGCGCCAGATCGGCCGCGCCTGGCTGAAGCCTGCCTGCCCGGCCGGCGCCGCGATTCCATTTCGGACCTTGAGGATAATTTTTCCCGGCCTCAGCACAGACCTGCGTCAGCCGCGCGCACTAAACTGAATCTGCGCACCTGGTGCGGGCGTGGTGGTGTCTTCGCCGCAGCCACCCAGCTCTTTGACAACAGGGTGTTGACCGAAGCGTAACTTTCGGCGCGGCCTGCCTCGCGCCCGGGACCTGCTTCGATATCGCCTCACTGCGCGCCCTCACCACAACGGGTTGTGGTTTTTCCGGCGGCTGGACCACAATACCTTCGGTTTACCCCGATACCTGTTTTAACTCTTTGGTTTTCAGAGGCAGTACGGGAGGGGGTGGGGTACCTGCACTCGTTACTAAATCAGTAAGCCAGAGGCTCAGTTGCCGTATTTCTGCGCCAGGTAAGTTCCGATGTTGCGCTCCAGCTCGGCGTAGCCGCCGTGAGTCTCGTTGCGCAGGGCGGCCTCGGGCGAGTAGCCACTGCCAATACCATCCACAATGCGCCGCAAGGTTTCCATGCCGTAAGTGTCGTTGAGGTACTGCGTGGCGGCGAGCGATTCGTCGTAGGCGAGCAGCGCCTCGGCGCCGGTGAAGGTCATGAACGAACCTTCCAGCGCGTTGAGGGAGATCTGCTTCTGCATTTGGAACAACGAGGCCAGGCGCGCGCCATGGCTGCCCAGCGAGCGGCCCTCCATCAGCATGGCGAAGCCCTCGTTCAGCCATTGCGGACAGCGGCCGCGTGCCGCCTGGTTGATGAAGGAGTGCGTCAGCTCGTGGCGCAGCACTTTGTCCAGTTCGGGGGTGATACCGGCGAGGCCGTTGATGGGGATGCGCAGCTTGCCGTCGTTGAGCGCCGCCGTCCACGAGGGCGCCTGGGTGACGTCGAAGAACGCCTGGTCGGTGTAGAGGATGACCGGGATGGGATTGCGGGGCACGATGCCCAGCGCGCTCATCAACTGGTTGTAATCGCTGTCCAGCGCGTCCTGGATCTGCTGGCGCAGCGCCGGCGAGGTGGCGCTGCCCTCGTAACGGATGGTGAACTGGCCGGTATCGGTCTGCGAGTAGTCGGCCTCGGCCTTGACCTCGCGCTGCGCCCGCGCCAGGTAGCGGCGCAAACCGTCGTCGGGGCGGAGGTCGAGCGACTTCTGCCAGGCGGGAATGGCGTCGCGGCTGCGGTCGGCGGAAAAGTAGGCGAAGCCCAGCACCGCCCAGGCATCGGCCGAGTCGGGCGCCAGTTGGCTGGCGCGCTCGGCATTCTCAATGCCCTCGCGCAGGTGGCTCAGTTGCACCAGCACCGCCGCATATTGGGTCAGCAGGACCGGATTGTCCGGCTCCAGGCTGAGGGCGTGTTGCAGATAAGACCGGCCCTGCTCGCGGTTGCCGTTGTCGAATTCGTAGCGGCCGGCGATGAAGTAGGCAGCCGCGGATTTGTCCTTGTCGCCTTCCCGCTCGATTGTGTCCAGCGCGTCCACTTCGACTTTGCCGTCGTGGATGATTTGCGCGGTCAGCTTGTCGGCGCCGGTGACCGAGGCGCCCAGGTTGATGGCCATCTCCGGCTTCTTGGCGTGTGCCGGATCTGCGTTGCTGGCGCTGGCGGCCAGTTCCGGGAGCGCGCCGCCAATTTCGATACGCTCCACCAGCGACTTAGGGATAGCATAGGTACTGTCGCCGATGTCGTACTGCACCCGGCCGTCCTTTTCGCGGATGTTGTCGGCCACGATGGTGCGGCCATTCTTGAGATGAATGGTGTCGGCCGCCAGCGAGGTGGCGGCGAGAACAGCGGCCAGGATGGCGGCGGAAGCGCGCACTGGCGGGATTCTAGCAAAGAACGGACAGGGGACCTCCAGCCGAATGATGGGCCAACACTACACTCAAGTTCACCGCAAAGGGCGCAAAGGGACGCGAAGGAGCCCGATACCTTTGCGCTCCTTTGCGTCCTTTGCGGTAACCCTCTTTTGTCTGATCTCCGCCACCGCGCAATTACCTCCGCCGGCAACTCCGCCGGAAGGCGGCGGCACCGGCGGGGAAGCTGCCGCTCTTTACCTCCGCCTGCGCAACGTCGGCCTCGATCCCGCCGCCATCTATCACATCCGCGAGGCTACGATTGACCGCGAAGACCTCCACGTCAGCATTGAGGACGGCACCATCGGATTCCTGCAGGCGGTCGACGGGCACGTGACCGGCGCATTCTTCACCGGCAGCGCGGATGTGCTGCTCACCCCACCCAATCGCGTGGAGCGCACTTCGCTATCGCTGTTTACCGGCTCCGCCATCCTGGAGGAGAACTTTACCTCCGCATTCTTCCGCTTCAACGACGACACGGCTGCCGAGCTGAAGCCTTTTCTCCGCCCCGCGGAGGACGCGCAGGCCTTCGTCAACCAGTGGGACAGCACGGTGCGCAATTTGTCGGCCGCCGATGCGCTGAGAGTGGTGGCCACTTTCCTGAACACGCCCCAGCGGCCGGCCGGGACTCCCAGCTACGCGCGCGGCACCGACCACCTGTTGCGTATGCGAGTGGAAGGTGAGCACCTCGGAGTGTTCGACATTTTCTTCGACAGCGAAGCTTCCGAGCCGATCTCGGTGGGCGGGCTTGCCGTCAAGGACGGCGTGCCTTATTTCGACCTGTGGACTTCGTTTGCCACCAGCAGCATGCGAAAGGCGGGGGTGGAACTGGGCGAGCGCGCTGACGTCGAGAAGTACCGCATCCAGGCCACGGTTACGCCGCCGCAGCGGCTGTCGGCGACGGCGGAAGTCACCCTCACCATGAGAATGCCAGCCCAGCGGGTGCTGTTCTTCCAGTTGTCCCGCTTCCTGAAGGTTACCGAGGTGGAGGAGGACGGCCATCCGCTCGATTTCCTGCAGAACGATGCCCTGGAGGGATCGGCGCTGGCGCGCAACGGCGACGACTTGATTGGAGTGGTGTTTCCGCACCAGGTAGCCGAGGGAACGAAGCTGACGTTGAAGTTCACCTACAGCGGCGACGTTCTGGGCGACGCCGGCGGCGGGCTGCTGTACGTCGGCGCCCGCGGCGACTGGTATCCCAGCCGCGGCTTGCAGATGTCGAATTTCGATCTCCAATTTCGCTACCCGGAAAAGTGGACCCTGGTGGCTACCGGCAAGCAGGAAGGCGAGGAGAAACAGGGCGACGAGCGCGTCTCCCATTGGGTTTCGGAACGTCCCATGCCGCTGGCCGGTTTCAACGTCGGCCGCTACGAGCGCAGCACCGCGAAGGCCGGGCCGGTCGAGGTGGATGTGTATGCGGCCCCCGGCGTGGAGGCGGACTTTCACCGCGCTGCCTCGCCCGACATGATCCCCGATCCCTTCGGACAGCCATTGGCGGATATGACCATCGCGGGCGGAAATCCCGTGCCCCGGGTGGTGGCCCCGGCGCCTCCTCCGTCCCCGGAGCCACAGCGCAACGCGGAGCGCATGGCCGCCAGCGCGGCGCGCGGCGTGCAGACCTACGCCAAATTGTTCGGCCCGTATCCCTACGGCCGCCTTGCGCTCAGCCAGAACCCCGGCCACAGCAGCCAGGGATGGCCCGGGCTGGTGTTCCTTTCCAGCTACGCCTTCCTGTCGGTGCCGGAGCGAACCATCGCCCGCCTCAGTCCCTGGGATGAGCTGGTCTATCGCGATTTCATGCAGCTGCATGAAACCGCGCACCAGTGGTGGGGCGACCTGATCGTGTGGCGCACCTATCGCGACCAGTGGCTGCTGGAGGCGCTGGCCAATTACAGTGCCCTGATGGTGCTGGAGCAACAGCGCCCCGGAGACGTTCACCAGATCCTTCAGCATTACCGGGTCGAGCTTGCCACCAAGGGGCCCAGCGGCGAGAGCATCGCCGATGCCGGTCCGGTCACGCTGGGAGGACGCCTGAACAGCTCGCATTTTCCGCGCGGCTTCGATGCGGTCAGCTACGGCCGCGGCACCTGGCTCCTGCACATGATCCGCATGCTGATGCGCGACGCCAGCGAGCCTCCGCGCCCCAGCGGGCGGGTGCGCAACGCCGCCGAGGTCAGCTCGGAAGAGCCGTTCCTGCGTGGCCTGCGCCAGTTGCGCGAGCGTTTCGAGGGCCGCGCGGTCTCCACCCGCGACTTTGTCCAGATCATGACCGAGCAGCTTCCCCCGGGCGCCCGCTACGAGGGCAAGAAATCGCTGGAGTGGTTCCTTGACGGCTGGATCAACGGCAACGCGCTGCCCTCGTTCGCCCTGGACGACGTGAAATTCTCCCGCAAGAGCTCCGGACGAATCGTGAGCGGGACCATGGTGGAGAGCGACGCTCCTCCCGACCTGGTCACGCCGGTACCGGTTTACGCCGTGACCGCCTCCGGGCGAAACGTCTACCTCGGACGGGTGTGGGCCGACTCGGAGAAGACTGCGTTCCACTTCCCGGTGCCCGCCGACACCCGCAAGCTGGTGGTGGATCCCTTCCAGACCATCCTCACCCACCCCTGAGCTCCAGGCCACTGCGCGCGTCCCCGGCCACTCTAACCAAGAGTAGGTCTATCGTGAGGCGATACTTATGGTCTGGCTGGTATTTGCTGGAATCGGCGCGGTGCTGGGAGCGGCGTCGCGCCTGGTGCTCCCGGGCGCGGGAGGCGGCGCATGGGTCGCGGACCTGTGCGTCGGAATCGGCGGGGCGGTGACCGGAGGGTGGATCGGCGGCCGAATTTTCGGCGCAGGGATTCTCCGCTTCGGCGTGGGAAACCTGGTGGCCGCGGGAATCGGCGCGGTGTTGCTGCTGGCCCTCTATGGCTGGCGGCTAAAGCGCCGGGGCCCTGGATTTCGCGGTCTGAACCCCAACGCAACGTAGTCGAGGAACCTTGGGTGCAGCAAAAACCCCGGCCATAAAGCCGGGGTTTTTGCTTTGCGACCGGGCCTTCTTCAGTGCGGGATCGTGGGGCTGGTGGTCGTGCCCACGCCGCATCCCGGAGGAGTCGCCGGAGGGTTCACTCCGCCGGTCGCGCTTTGCGTCGTGCTCGGGGTGGTGCTGGTGGTCGTGGTGCTTGAGGTCGTGGTGCTCGGAGTCGTGGTGCTCGGGGTGGTGGCGGTTGATGTGGTGCTGGCCGCAGGAGTCGTCGTGGTGGCCGGCGAGGTGGCCGTTTGTGTGCTGGTTCCCGCCGTTCCCGTGGATGGGCGCATTACGCCTGCGGTTTCATTGGGGCAATTGGCGGCCGCTCCGGTCGGAGTGCTGGATGGCCCAATTCCCGTGGTGCCTGTCGTCGTGGTTGTAGGGGTGGACGGGGTTGGAGTGGCCCCCGGCAGAGTAGTCGTGGACGGGCCCGTGGTGCTCATGGTGCCGGTGGTGCTTTGTCCGGCGGCGCCGGTCGTGGGAGAAGACACCGTCGAGGACGGGGCCGCTGTGCTGGCGCCTGGAGTTGCGGTTGTGGTGGCCGGTCCGGCGACGCTGCCGGAACTGCCGGCACTGCCCGCCGCGGCGCCACCCGCCGCTTGCGCCAGCGCGACGCCGGTCGCGAGCCCCAACACGAGTGCGATGCTAACGAGATTGCGCCTCATGAAAGAAACCTCCTCAAGATGCGGCTGAGTTCATGGATTTGGCGGTATCTCGAATTAGATGCCTGCGCGGCGGGCCCGGCCAGGCGCAACTCCGCTTTGTCCCCCTCATCCGGCGGGCCTAAGATTCCGTAACTTTTGAGTAAACCCCGGACGAGCAGCTACTCTCTAACCGATCCAGAGGTGAATGGAATCATGTGGATCGTTTTTTCCGTCGTGCTGGTGCTCTGGGTCCTGAGTGTGCACTTCTATTTCCCGGTGCCGGTGATCCTGGGACTGTTTGCCGCCCTGGTCGGTTGTGCCACCGTGGCGCTGATCCCGGTGCGGCGCAGCGAGGGCTAAGGTCCGGCCGCGCCTTCCTGCGGTCACGTACGGACAACGTTCGCAGTGAAAACATCATCTCGCACGCGTAACATCCTCCTGTGCGGGACAAGGTCCTCTCTTCGATTCGCCGTCATGGCCTGATGCGCGCCGGCGAGCGCGTCGGCGTGGCCGTGTCCGGCGGCGCTGATTCCGTCTCGCTGCTGCGCGCGTTGCTGCAACTGCGCGATCAGCTCGGCATCGTTCTCTCCGTCGTTCACTTCAATCACAAGATTCGCGGCGCCGACGCCGAGGCTGATGAGCAGTTCGTGCGCGAACTGGCGAAGCAGTTCGAGTTGCCCTACCGTCACGGCGAGGGCGACGTGCCGCGCATCGCGCGCGAGCGCCGCATCGGCATCGAAGAGGCGGCGCGCCAGGAGCGCACCAGCTTCTTCCGCGTGCTGCTGAACCATGGCGACCTGGCCCGGATCGCCACCGCGCACACGCGCAATGACCAGGCCGAAACCGTGCTGCTGCGCCTCTTGCGCGGCGCCGGCACGCGCGGCCTCTCCGCCATTCGCCGCCGCATCGACCTCGATGGCGGCTCGCTGGTGCGCCCTATGCTGGAAGTTTCCCGGCAGGAGGTGGAGAACTACCTCCATTCTCTCGCCCAGCCATGGCGGGAGGACGCCAGCAATCGCGACCTCCGCATGGCGCGCAACAAGATCCGCCACGAACTGCTGCCGCTGCTGCGCCGCGAGTACAACCCCAGGATCGACCAGGTGCTGGCCGAGGCTGCCGAGGTCGCGGCCGGCGAGGAGGAGTACTGGGCGGCGGTGCTGCACGAGTTGTTGCCGCTGAAGCGGATGTATCCCAGTGCCTCGGTGCCGGCGCACAACTTTCCACCTCTGGCGGCCCGTGATGCCGCCCGAAGCGGCGCGCGGCAGTCTGCCAAGTCGCCGGGGATTCCCCTTGGGTCACTGCGGAACCAGCATCTGGCAGTGCAGAGACGGCTGGTGCGCGGCGCGGCAGCCCGGGCCGGCGCCACCCTGGATTTTCATCATGTCGAGCAAGTGCTTTCCTTGCTGGAGCTTGGCGCGGGAAAGGCCGTCCAGCTTCCGTCCGGTATTCAGGTCCGCAACACCGGCCGGGAACTCCGCTTTGAGCCCAGGTGTCTAAAAGAGGGGGAAGTGTCAGCAGGATATGACTGTTCGCTGCCCGTCCCCGGAGAAGTGGAAGTGCGGCAAATTGGACGCCGCTTTCGGGCGTCCCTCCTAGACGGCGCAATCCGCAACTCGGGCTATAATATTTGTCACTTGGATCCCGCGTTGCTGGCGCCGGAGCTGCGGGTGCGCAACTGGCGTCCGGGGGATCGTTACTGGCCTGCACATACCAAATCTCCCCGGAAAGTGAAGGAGCTGTTGCAGGAACGCCGTCTCGGAGCCGCGAAAGGTTTGTGGCCGGTAGTCGAGAGCGGCGGGGAGATCGTATGGATTCCGGGATTCGCGCCCGCAGCGCGCTTCCGGGTCCGAACTGAGACCGCGACGGCGGTGCAGATCGAAGAAGTGGCTGTGGGGGCCTCCGCCACTGCGCATAATGAGCCGCAGGACTGAATGTCCTGGGGGCGTTGCTTATGACGAGCCAGTCCGAAGACGTCAAAGTGGTCGTCAGCGCGGAGCAGATCCAGCAGCGCATGCGGCAGATGGCGCGGCAGATTTCCGACGATTATCGCGGCCGCACCGTGGCCGCCGTCGGGGTGCTGGAAGACGGCTTCATTTTCATGGCCGACCTGGTGCGGCAGCTGGATGTCCCGGTGACGTGCCAGTTCATCAAGCCGGAGCACCAGGAGCTGTGGCGCGGCAACTCGCAGTCGGAGGAGATTTTCTTCAGCCCCGAGGTGGACGTGAAAAACCAGCACGTGCTGCTGGTGCAGGGCCTGATCGAGACCGCGGTCACCACCGAGTTCCTGGTGCGCAACATGCTGGCGCGGGGCGCCAAAACGGTGAAAGTGGCCACCCTGCTGGATCGCGGCGCCGCCCGCCGCGTCGGTCTGCAACCCGACTATTGGGGGTTCCAGATCGAAGAGGGCTACGTGTTTGGATACGGTCTGGGAGCGCCGCAGTTGAAGCGAAACCTGCCCTACGTGGGCACGCAGGTCGGTGTTTCCATCGCGGCGACGCCCGGGACCTGAAGTTTGAGTGATTTCGTGATTTGGTGAAAGGCCGTCTGGCCAGGAGTTCGGGCGCTTGCGGTGGGCAATCCCCCAATCTGCCAACGGCCAAATTGTTTGTGTGACACAATGCAAGTTGGGGCATCTAATCAGCAGATAGGTGCGCCCGCGGGACTGCGAATTGCGGACGTAGAAGCAAGCCGGCCGAACCGGTCGGGGCGAGCAGAGGAGTTTTAAGTGAATTCAACCGTCAAAACCGTGGTGTTCTGGCTGGTCATCGTGCTGTCCGGCGTCCTGCTGTGGCAGGTCGTCAAGGCGGGCGGCGCGGGCGCCAAGGAGAAGGAAGTCAACTTCTCCGACTTCATGGCGCAGGTGGACGGAGGCAACGTTGCCGACGTTACCGTCAGCGGCACCGACGTGCGCGGGCGGATGCGGAACGATAAGGCCGCATTCCATACCACCGTGCCCGCCAACTATCCCGACATGTACAAGGACCTGCGCGAGCACAACGTCAGCGTGACCGTGAAGGACGTGCAGGGCGGGAGTTGGCCCACCTGGCTGCTGAACCTGGCGCCCCTCATCCTGCTGGGCGCGCTGTGGTTCATCATGATTCGCCAGATGCAGACCGGCGGCAACAAGGCCCTTTCTTTCGGCAAGAGCAAGGCTCGCCTGCTCTCCATGCAGCAGAAGAAGGTCACCTTCAAGGACGTGGCCGGCGTGGATGAGGCCAAGGAAGAGCTGCGCGAGATCATCGAGTTCCTGCGCGAGGCGCAGAAATTCCAGAAGCTCGGCGGGCGCATCCCCAAGGGCGTGCTGCTGGTCGGGCCTCCGGGAACCGGCAAGACGCTGCTGGCGCGCGCGGTCGCCGGAGAAGCCAACGTGCCCTTCTTCTCCATCTCCGGTTCCGACTTCGTGGAGATGTTTGTGGGCGTTGGCGCCAGCCGTGTACGCGACCTGTTTGAGCAGGGCAAGAAGAATGCTCCCTGCATCATCTT
>DASUBK010000542.1:0-7380 GCA_035763305.1 Terriglobales bacterium
CGGATTGGCGTTGACCACAAGGTTGCCGCCCTCCTCGCTCACCACCGGCAACGACGCCAGCACCGAGGTGGGAAAGCTCAGGCCGACCGAATGCTTCAGCGCGTCACTGCCGGTGGTAGCGCGAAACTGCTCGTTCTCCTCAATCACCAGCACCTTGGGCCCGACGCGCAGAAAGCGGCACACCGAGCTACCGTGCAGGCTGCCGCGATCGGCGAACATCTCGATGGAGCCGATGCCGCTGCCCAGGCCGGTGTAATAGAGGAATTCGGTCTGCATGGCCTGCGGCGACAGTTCGAACAGCAATTCGCCACGACGCGCGTCCCAGTAGTACGGAATGAAGCCGGCGGTCTTGTTGAGTCCGGCGATGCTGCGTTGCTGGTTTCCGGCAGGCGCCTGCGGTGCGTTCTGGGCGACGGCGGCAAGGGCAAGAGAAACGACAACGGCGACGACGCGAAACGCGCTCTTCATCAGTCCGGCCTTTCCAAAGGAAGTACGAAGATGACCCACGATGGTGGCGAATTATAGACGGGGCGGCGGGCGCGGTTCAAAAAGCAACCGGGCGCACGCGATGGGAACGTGCGCCCGGGGTACAGGATGGATATTGCCGCGGCGGCTAAAGCCGCATGGATGTTGGGCGTCTGAACGGCACGGCTGAAGCCGTGCCCTCCCGCAATATTTTCTGCCGGACTCGACAGAAAGCTAACACAAGTGTTAGGCGCCTTGCGGCTTGCCCTTTTGACCGCGGGAGCTGCCGCAACACTCCTGGTTCACCTTCTTGATGGCGTCCTCGAGGATGTCGAGGCCCACGTCCACCTGCTCGCGGGTCACGATCAGCGGCGGCGCGATGCGCACCGACGATTCGCCCGCTCCCAGGTAGAGCATCCCCTTTTCGAAGGCCAGTTCGACCACGCGGTCGCGCTCCGGCCCGGCCGCCGCCTTGGTCTTCTTGTCCTTGACCAGTTCGACGCCGATCATCAGCCCGCGCCCGCGCACGTCGCCGACGATCTCGTACTTCTCCGGCCAGGCGGCGCAGCGCTGCATGACGTGGCGGCCCATGTCGGCGGCGTTGCGAATGCCCTCGCGCTCCAGCACATCCATGGTGGCCAGCGCCGCCGCGATCGATACCGGATTGCCGCCAAAGGTCGAGGCATGCGAACCCGGCACCCAGTCCATGATCTCGGCCTTGCTGGCAGTCACGCACAGCGGCATGCCGGAGGCAATGCCCTTGGCGATGCAGACGATGTCGGGTTCCACCCCGGCGTGCTCGACCGCCCACCACTTGCCGCTGCGGCCTGCGCCCGACTGCACTTCATCGCAGACCATCAGGATGCCGTGGCGATCGCAGATGCGGCGCAACTCCTGCAGGAACTCCGGGGGCGGCACCACGTACCCGCCTTCGCCCTGGATCGGTTCCACGAAAATCGCCGCCACTTCCTCGGGAGGAAGCGTGGTGTGGAAGAGCTTGTCTTCGATGAAGCGGGCACAGTCCAGCGCGTACTCCACCGGATCGCTGCCCGACGGCCGGCGGTACACGTTGGGGTAGGTCACATGGGTGACGCCGGGCATCAGCGGGAAGAAGCGCCGGCGCTGTTGCGGCTTCGACGCGGTCAGCGACAGCGACCCCATGGTGCGCCCGTGAAACGCGCCGTAGAAGGCGATGATGTTCTGCCGCCGGGTGTGGTAGCGCGACAGCTTGATCGCCGCCTCGATCGCCTCGGTGCCCGAGTTGCCGTAGTAGAACTTGTGCGGCCCCTTCATGGGCAGCACTTTGCTCAGCCGCTCGGCGAAGGTGACCATGTTCTCGTAGTAGAAGTCGGTGCCCGACATGTGAATCAGTTCGGCCGACTGCTTCTGGATCGCGGCTACGACTTCGGGATGACAGTGGCCGGTCGAGGTCACGGCGATGCCGGCGGAGAAGTCGAGGAACTCGTTGCCGTCTACGTCCTCGATGATGCAGCCGCGCCCGCGTTTCGCGACCAGCGGATAGGAGCGGGTGTACGACGGCGAGATGAATGTCTTGTCCCCCGCCAGGATGCGCTTGGCGTTGGGTCCGGGCACTGCGGTGCGAAGCTGCGGCCCGGCGGAAATAGTGGTAGTAGCCATGGAATCCTCCGATACAGGTGTGGCGCGGGTCTCTGACCCGCGGTCGTGGAAAGCCGGTGTTCACGGGTCGCAGACCCGTGCCACGCGATCCGGGCGGAGGAAGAATTAGTCGGAGCCGAAGAGATTGGCGCGGGCGTGCGAAGGCAGCACCGCCAGCGCGATCCGCGGGCGCGCCAGAATCAGGACCAGGCGCGAGGGCCCGCTGCCGAGACCGGGATGGTCGTGGTGGACCATGGTTGACCCGCTCTGAATTATAGCCCCGCTTCCTCGGGGCCGGAACCCCGCAGGTACCGCGTCCTTTCGTAACCCTCTGCTATCGTGGAGTGTCTGCCCTCATGCATGCCCGGGAACATCCCCGCCGCTGGCGCATCCTGCTCGCCTTTGCCCTGGTGTATTTCTTCTGGGGGTCGACCTATCTCGCCATCGGGGTGGCGGTGGAAAGCATCCCGCCGGAAATGATGGCCGGGTCGCGCTTCCTGATTGCGGGTGCCTTGATGCTCGCCTGGTGCGCCTGGAGCGGGCGCGGCATCCGCCTCACGCTCGCCGACGCGGTTCGCCTGGGGACGATCGGCATCCTCATGCTCAGCGTCTCCAACGTCATCTTGGCCTGGGCCGAGCAGACCGTGCCCACCGGCCTCTCGGCGCTGCTGGTGGCGGTGACTCCCATCTGGTTCCTGGTGCTGGAGACGTGGATCTTTCGCGGCGACCGCATGACCCGCCGCGGTCTGCTCGGCGTTCCCCTCGGTTTGGCCGGCATCGTGGTGCTGCTGTGGCCCGATCTGACCGCCACCGCCGCCCTCGATCACCGCGAACTGTTCGCCGCCTCCATCCTGCCGTTCGCCTGCTTTGCCTGGGCGACGGGCTCGGCGCTGTCGAAGCGCTGGCAGAGCCGCATCGATCCCTTCTCCGCCAGCGGCTGGGAGATGCTGATCGCCGGCGCGGTGAACGTGGTCATGGGCTTCGTCCTCGGCGAGCAGCATCGCGCGGTCTGGAACCTGCGCGGCATCGGCGCCATCGCCTACCTGGTGGTGTTCGGCTCCTGGGTGGGCTTCAGCGCCTACATCTGGCTGCTGCAGCACGTTCCCATCCCCAAGGTCGCGACCTACGCCTACGTGAACCCGGTGGTTGCTGTTTTCCTCGGATGGCTGGTCCTGCACGAGCGTGTGGACCGCTACATCGTGATGGGCACGGTTGTTATTGTCGCGGCGGTGGCCCTGACCACCAGCGCCAAGGTGAAGCGAGGCGCAGAGCCGGCGGCCGAGGAACTGCCTGCCGTCGAGGGCACGGGATAAGAGTGGTCAGTGCCCAGTGAGCAGTAACCTCGGACGACGGACCACTGGCCACTGGCCACTGGCCACTCTTGTCCTTCCCCCCGAATTGGTCTATTGTCCCCGCTGATGAACCCGCAACGAGCCTCGCAACGCCGCCCCCTGCAATGCCAGGTTGAGTGCGAGAGCGACCACCACACCTTCGTGGCGGAGGGCATCGACGTCAGCGAACACGGCCTGGCCTTCAGCGCCAACGACCACGTCCAGGAAGGCGACGAGTTGACCGTGTACTACCACCCGCTGGAGGACGATCCGCTGATGGTGGTGCGCGTCAGGGTCATCCACGTCAGCGGCGACCGCGTCGGTACCCAATTTCTCGCCCGCCACATGCGCGCGGACGCAGCCAAAGGTAAGCCCTCGTCCTCGCGCTGATCCGAAACGTCCGCTTCCGGACCTCGGATTAAGGCGCCGCCCCTCAGGTCGCAAATCACTCCGGATTGTGACGCAAATCACAGCCAAATGTTCGTTTGGAGACGATGCTGTTGGGCCGTGGGGTCCATGCGCACCAGCATCGTAAAGACAACGGCTGCCCGGCCAGGGGCATCTCTGCCGGCAGCGGCTTCGTCCTCACGCATACCTTGGGTTGAATACGGAGAGGGTGTGATCAAGAACGCGATCGCTCTTCCCGGCGCAAGGCTGAAATTCCGCGTTGCGCGCGCCGTTCACCTCCTCCTGCTGGTCATGGCGGCAAGTTCGCTGATGGCCGCGCAGTCCGGCAATAACCCCCAGGCGGCGACACAGCCTTCGGCCGCGAAAAGTTCTCCCGGCAACACCGCCGGCGCCACCTACGTCGGCGCCGACACCTGCAAGACGTGCCACGAGGACATCTACAACAAGAGCTTCGCCAATACCAAGCACGCCGCGCTGCTGAAGGAAGGCAAGCACGGGTGCGAGGACTGCCACGGGCCGGGCAGCCTGCACGTGGAGGGCGGCGGCGATGTTTCCAAGATCGTCAGCTTCAAGAGCCTGTCGCCGGCGGAAATCGGCGAGCGCTGCATGACCTGCCACCAGGCGAACCAGGAGAACAGTAATTTCAACAACTCGATGCACCGGCAGGCGGGTCTCTCCTGTCTCAGTTGCCACTCGCCCCACCACGCCACCACGCCCACCTTCCTGCTGACCAAGAACCAGCCCCAGCTCTGCTACGGCTGCCACGCGCAGCAGAAAGCGGAGTTCGCCCGGCCATTCAAGCACCGCGTGGACGTCGGCCTGGTCCAGTGCAGCGACTGCCACAACCCGCACGGCACGATCGCCCAGAAGCAACTCCGCACCAGCGCCGGCGGCTTCGACGTGTGCACCAAGTGCCACACGGAGAAGGCGGGACCGTTCGTCTTCGAGCACGTGCCGGTCAAAGCGGAGGGCTGCACCAGTTGCCACACGCCGCACGGCTCGGTGAACCCGCGGCTGCTGCGGGTGGCGAACGTGAACTTGCTCTGCCTGCAGTGCCACAGCCCGATCGCCGGCCGGGGCACGCCGCAGATTCCGTCCTTCCACAACCAGAACGCGAAATACCAGGCGTGCACGTTGTGCCACACCCAGGTCCACGGCTCGAATTTCGACGAGTTCTTCTTCAAGTAAGGGGCGGACGATGCGAAACAACAGAACAGTATCGGCAATCGTGATCATGATGCTGGCGCTGGTCGCAGCCGTTCCCGCTTGGACCCAGGCGGGCGGCCAGGCGCCCAACGCGCAGCCGGCGGCGACGCAGAATCCAACCGGCTCCGGCGAACCCGAGGGCAAGGACCTCGGCGGCTACATCGTGCACCAGTCGTTCGAGTTCGGCGGCCGTCTCACCGACGTGACCGGCAGCTGGGCGATGTACAACACCTTCGTCAACCAGCAACAGGGCCCGCGGCTGCTGGACCAGACGCTGTCCATGATCTCCCCCACCGGCACCGGCGCGCTCTTCGATTCGCTGACCCTCAACAGCTTCGGCTGGGGCGGCGATCCCAGCAACGCTGCGCGCCTGCGCGTGTCCAAGAACGGCTGGTACAACTTCAACTTCAACTTCCGCCGCGACATCAACTACTTCGACTACGACCTGCTGGCCAACCCCCTCAACCCGGCGAGCACCATCGCGGTGGTTCCCACGGTGCCGATCGTGACCTCGCCGCACGCCTTTTACAACCGGCGGCGGATGTACGACACCGACCTGGTGATAGCCCCGCAACGCAAGCTGAGCTTCCGCCTCGGCTACTCGCGCAACCGCAACGAGGGACCGAGCTTCTCGACCGTGCACTTCGGCACCGAAGCGCTGCTGGCGCAGCCGTGGAACACCACCGCCAACACGGTGCGCTTCGGGGCCGATTACCGCATCCTCCCCCAGACCACCATCAGCTACACCCAGAACCTGCAATTCCTCAAGAACGATACCGGCGAATTCCTGGCCGGCGTTCCGGGAACCACGTACCTGCTGGCGAACGGCACGCCGGTGCTGTTCGGCGTCTCCTGGGGCGGCAGCAACGCGCCTTGCAGCGGGGCCACCGGCAACCCGGTGCTGGCCAACGGTAATGCCAATCCCGCCTGCAGCGGCTACATTTCGTATTCGCGCCTGCAGCGGATGCGGACCTACATTCCCACCGAGCAACTGTCGCTGCGCTCCAGCTCGCTGCGCTGGCTGGACGTTACCGGCACCCTCATGTACAGCTCCGCCGAC
Organism: Terriglobales bacterium; assembly: GCA_035763305.1. GTDB lineage: Bacteria > Acidobacteriota > Terriglobia > Terriglobales > Acidobacteriaceae > DASUBK01. Next base: position 6,088 of record DASUBK010000542.1, read on the forward strand.
ATGAAGAGTCCGACGGTGGAGTTGTTCAACGGTTTGGAGAGCCGCACCGCGCTGCGCGGCAATGCGCTGGCGGGCTCCTCCACCGGGCGCTGGGTGAACGTGGTAGCGGAAACCGGAGTGACCCTGTACCTCACGCGCCGGCTGCGCCTGGTGGACACCTTCCGCTTCAACAACTATCGCGTGCCGGCCGTACTGGCGTTGACCGGCTTCGATTTGTTCAGCGCGTCGCCAGGGACCGCCTCCATGCTGCTGCCGGTGGCGACCACGCCGCCGTTCCTCCATACCACCTCGTCGGAAGCCGATGTCCTGAACGACGTTTACACCCACTTCGTCGGCCAGGACACCAAGACCAACGAGATCCAACTGCAGGCCGACTTCGCCAAGTGGGCGGGCATTCGCGCCGGCTACCGCTTCCGCCGCCGCTCGCCCAAGGAAGTGTTCTCCTACGACTCGTTGGGCGAAATCTACTATCCGACCAATCCCAATCGCGGCAACTGCGCCTCGCCCCCCAACCCCAGCGTCGGCCCGACCGGCACTTGTACCTTCGTCGGCAACTTCGACGGCGATACCGACTTCCAGGAGATCAACGAGCACCGCGGCATTCTCGGCCTCTGGTTCCGGCCCAGCGAGAAGCTGCACTTCAACACCGAGGTGCAGTTGATGAAGGCGGACAGCTACCTGGTGCGGATCGATCCCACCCGGGAAACGCGCTGGAAGGCCGACGCCTCCTACGTCCCCAAGCCGTGGCTGAGCCTGGGCGCGAACTTCAACCTGCTCGAGCAGCGGAACCCGACGCAGGATTTCCGTTTCAGCGGCCACCTGCATGACGCCGGCTTCAACGTCATGCTCTCGCCCAGCGAGCGCTTCGGCTTCGACGCCGCCTACAACTACTACGGCTTCCTGCAGAGCTCGAGCGTGTGCTTTGCCGCCACGCCCAAGCCCGCGGGCAACACCACCTGCGTGAACGATCCGGCGCTGATCGAACTCTACGGAAACTACGACCAGCACACCCATTTCGGCATGTTCAGCTTCACCACCAAGCCGCTGAAGAACCTGCGCGCCAACCTCGGCTACAGCATCACCGCGACCGATGGAAACATCCTGACCTTGAATGCGCTGCAGCCGAAAGGCACGGTGTCGTACCAGTACCAGCAGCCGACGGCGCTGATCGGCTACACCTTCCACAAAGGCTGGGAAGCGCGCGCCGGGTGGAATTACTTCCAGTACGACGAGAACTCGTTCGTCGGACCGACCGCGCCGCGGTATTTCCACGCCAACAACACCACGCTGTCG
>DASUBK010000543.1:0-2203 GCA_035763305.1 Terriglobales bacterium
GCATCTGGGCCGACGACTTCCATCTCTACCGCCGCGGCTTTGCCGTCGCGCCCAACAACGCCGTCCCCAAGCTCGACCTCGCCATCGTCCTCATGCAGGACCGCAACGACGCGCCACGCGCCACCGAACTCTTCCGCGAAGTCCTCGTCCAGGCGCCCACCCTGTGGGAGGCGAATTACGATCTCGGCTTCACCTACGTGCTGACTGGCCACAATCGCGAAGGCGAGTTCTATCTCACCCGCGCCATCGCCCTCCGCCCGCAACAGGCGCCGCAGTACTCGTATCGCTCGGTGGCGCGCTTCAAGCTCGGCGATCTCGAAGGCGCCGCCGCCGATGCCCGCCGCGCCCTGGATCTCGCCCCTGAGGGCAAGGGCTACCACACCACCTACGGGCTCATCCTCGAGCAGCAGGCCCAACTCGCCGCCGCCGCCGCCCAGTTCCGCGCCGAGCTGCAACTCTATCCCGACGATCAGAACGCCAAAGACTCGCTGCATCGGGTTGAGAAAACCATGAATGGAGCAAGTAGCAAGTAGCAATTAGCTCTTGGCGATTCGCCGCTCGCATCAGATAAGTCGTTTCATCTCGAGCGAGCGCGACTGGAGCGGAGCGCAAGGAGCGCGAGTCGAGGGACCTTTTGTTTTTCGATCACCCGATCACCAGATCACCCGATTCCTTTACAATGCCTCTTCCTATGCGTGCCCTGAAACTTGCTCTCTGCGCTCTCCTCCTGCTGCCGTTGGCGGCGCCCGCCCAGTCCGACGCCGACACGCGCAAGCTCGCCCACGACATCCTGCAACAGCTGATCGCCATCCCCAGCACCGAGTCGAAGGTCGGCTCCACGCCCGCGGCTGAGGCCATCGCCCAGCGCCTGCGCGATGCCGGCTACTCCGGCGACGACGTCCAGGTCCTCGGCCCCAACGACAAAAAGAAGAACGTCGTTGCCCGTCTGCACGGTACCGGAGCGAAAAAGCCCATCCTGCTGCTCGCCCACCTCGACGTGGTGGAAGCGCCGCGCGTGGACTGGACCACCGATCCCTTCCAGTTGGTGGAGAAGGACGGCTACTTCTACGGCCGCGGCACCGAGGACGTGAAGGACGGCGATGCCATCCTTACCGCCAACATGATTCGCTGGAAGCAGGCGGGCTGGAAGCCCGACCGCGACATCGTCATGGCCCTCACCGCCGACGAGGAAAACGGCAACGACAACGGCGTGGATTGGCTGGTCAAGAACCACCGCGACCTGATCGACGCCGAGTTCTGCCTCAACACCGATTCCGGCGACTTCGAACTCGATCACGGCAAGCACCTTGCCGCGCTGGTACAGGCGGCGGAGAAGTGGTACGTGGATTGGAAGCTAGCAGTTACCAATCCTGGCGGGCACAGCTCGTTGCCGCGCAAGGACAACGCCATCTATGAAATCGCGCACGACCTGCTGAACCTGGAGAAATTCGAATTTCCGCTCCAGCCCAACGCCGTCGTCAAGGCGATGTTCGCCAAGGAAGCCGCGCTGCACTCCGGTCAGGAAGCGGCGGATATGAAGGCCGTGGCACAGAATGGCAACGCCGCCGCAGCGGCGCGCCTGTCGCAGAACCCGCGCTTCAACTCCCTGCTGCACACCACCTGCGTCGCCACCATGATCCAGGGCGGGCACGCCACCAACGCCCTGCCGCAGGAGGTGCACGCCAACATCAATTGCCGCGTCCTGCCCGATATGAAGCAGGCGGAGGTCGAGTCCACGCTAGTGAAAGTATTCAACGACCCCAAGAGCAAGCTGACCCTCGACAGCAGCCCGCTGGCGGGACCGATCTCCCAGCCGACGCCAGAGATTATCGGAGCGGTGGAGAAGGTAGTGACCTCCATGTGGGGCAAGATCCCGGTGTTCCCCACCATGGAAACCGGAGCCACCGACGGCAAGTACCTGCGCATTGCCGGCATCCCCACCTACGGCGTCTCCGGCGTCTTCGAGGATGTCAACGATGTCCGCGCCCACGGCAAAGACGAGCGCATCGGCGTCGAGGACTTCTACCAGGGCGTGGACTTCTACGACCGCCTGGTAAAGACCCTCGCCGGCGGCGGACAGTAACCGTGTGGCACGGGTCTGTGTGGCACGGGTCTCCGACCCGTGTTGGAGCACACGCGCCCTCGCCCGCGATGTTGGGGAGCGCACGCCGTCGCGTGCGGCAATCGCGCTTGAAATGATTGG
>DASUBK010000544.1:0-3695 GCA_035763305.1 Terriglobales bacterium
GCAGTTCGACGAGATCCTGGAAGAGATTTACGTGGTGGAAGAGCACGGCGAATCGCCGGAGCTGGGGCGCATCGCCATGCACGGCCCGGCGGCGCTGCCGCTGCAGATGGCGCTGGAGCGGATGCAGGAGATGGGCCTGGTCACCATGAAGCCGCACCCGCCGGAGCAGCACGCCCACAAGTACGTCATCAATCCCTGCCACGACAGCATCGCCGCCGCGCCCGACCTGCCGGTGGACGGCAGCCTGGTGGTGGAGTTCACCCCCAAGGGCAAGCAGAAGGCGGTGGAGCTGATTCGCCGCCACCGCCTGGCGGAGCGCTTGTTCACCGAGAGCCTGGGGATGATGGACGAAGAGGAGATCGAGGAGCAGGCGTGCAAGTTCGAGCACATCCTCTCGCCCGAAGCCACGGAGAGGATTTGCACTTTCCTGGGTCACCCGACCACGTGCCCGCACGGGGCGACGATTCCTCCCGGCGAGTGCTGCAAGCGGCCGGCGCGGCAGAACATGGAACTGCTGTTCGCCGCCAATCGCGCGCGGCGGTAACCTTCCGTACCCTGATTACTCCGGTTGCGGCTTCGGTCGCAGGCCCTCGTATTCGGCGAGGAGAGCCTCCTCGATCGGCGGCGAGGTACGTTCGCCGCGGGCCACGCGGCTGACGTAGCTGCGGTGCACGCCGAGGCGGCGAGCGACGCGGGAATAGACTCCGCACCAGGCGTCCACGATCCGGTTCAATCTTTGCAGTTTGGCGGACTTGCGGTCGTTCTTCATAAAAGAGCTTGGACTCCGTAGAAGTTCGTTATGTGGACTTAGATGCCGGACCGCCACGGCGAACGGGGAGCTACTCGCGAATTTGCGAGCGGGTTGGGGCGATCGCGGGGCAACGCGCCGCGGGCGAGGACGCCCGCGGCATTGTGGTCTTCGGGCCGGGCAAGCGTCCGCCCCGGCCAGGGCGCCGGGGCCGGCCAAATCGAAAGCGGGTGTAGCGCCGCGATTGCGCGCGAGGTAGCGCGCGGTCCCCACGCAGCAAGCACGCGAGGTCGCGCGGGCCGAATTTCCTGGCCCCGGTTGTATACTCGTCACCCTAAATTCCACCAAGGTGCGGCGCGGCAGCGATGGCACTGGCGCGGCGCTCTCCTTCAGGGGTGCATGGTGCGCAAAAATCTGCTTCGTAGCGTCCTCGTCGTGGTGTGTATCGCGTCAGTCGTTCCGGCAACGGCGCAGCGGCGCCGGCGCGGGGGTCAGGAAGGCTTTTCTTTCCGCTTCCTTGGTCCGGCGGTAGGAAACCGTATTGCGGCGGTCGCCGGGGTCCCAGGCGATCCCAATGTCTACTACGCGGGCGCGGCGTCGGGCGGGGTGTGGAAGACGGTGGACGGCGGCAATCGCTGGGAGCCGATTTTCGACAAGGAACCGGTGGCCGCGATTGGCGCTCTGGCGGTGGCGCAATCCGATCCCAGCATCGTGTGGGCGGGAACCGGCGAAGCGTGGGCCATCCGCGACACCGATGTCACCGGCAATGGCGTCTATCGCTCCAGCGACGCGGGTAAGACCTGGCAGCACATGGGACTGGATGAGACGGGGCGCATCGGGCGGATCGTGGTTCATCCCACCGATCCCAACATCGTGTACGTCTGCGCCGCCGGACGCCTGACCGGGCCGCAGCAGGAGCGCGGCGTCTTTCGCACCCCGGACGGCGGGCAGCACTGGGAGCGCGTCCTGTTCGTCAACCAGAACACCGGCTGTTCCGGGCTGAGCATGGACCCGCAGAATCCGCGCACGCTGGTGGCGGGAACCTGGCAGGTGGAGATGCACACCTACGCCGAACTCAGCGGCGGACCGGGCAGCGGAGTCTGGATTTCGCATGACGGCGGCGCCAAGTGGGAGCACGTCGATGGTCACGGCTTGCCGAAGTCGCCGGTGGGCAAGATCGATGTGGCTATCGCGCCCACGGATTCCAGCCGGATTTACGCGCTGATCCAGACCGCGGACCAGGGATCGCTGTGGCGCTCCGACGACGGCGGAGAAAATTTCCACGTGGTGAACTGGAACCGGGCGCTGATCGGGCGCGCCGGCTACTACATCCGGCTGGCGGTATCGCCCAAGAACGAGAACGAGGTGCTGATCTCCAACAGCTCGTTCTGGCATTCGGTGGACGGCGGCAATACCTTCGACGAAGTCCCGTGGGGCGGCGACAACCACGACATCTGGATCGATCCGCACAACGCCGACCGCTTCGTCATCACCGACGACGGCGGCATGAACATCACCACCTCGCATGGCAAGGGCTTCGAGCGCGTGAGCCTGCCCATCGGGCAGATGTACCACGTGGCGGTGGACAACCAGGTGCCGTACTACGTCTACGCCAACATGCAGGATGACGGCACCATGCGCGGGCCGAGCACGGAGCCGGAGTTCAGCTTCTTCGGGCGCACCTTCGGCGCCTGGGAGCATGGTCTGGGCGGATGCGAGTCGGGATTCACGTTGCCGGACTGGCAGGACCCGAACATCATCTGGGCGTCATGCTACGGCGACGAGGTGACGCGCTACGACGCGCGCACCAAGCTGGCACACTCGGTGAGCCCCTACCTGCACACCCTGGATTCGGCGCCCACCGAGGTGAAGTATCGCTGCCACTGGACGCCGCCGCTGGCGGTGGATCCCTTCGACCACAACACCGTCTATTACGGCTGCCAGGTCATCTTCAAGACCAGCAACGGCGGGCAGAGTTGGGCGGTGATCAGCCCGGACCTGTCCACCCAGGATCCCAGCCGGATCGTCTCCTCGGGCGGCGTGGTGGGCGATAACCTGGGGCAGTTTTACGGCGAAGTGGTGTTCGCGATTGCGCCCTCAACGGTGCAGAAGAACCTCATCTGGGCGGGCACCAACGACGGGAAGGTCTGGTACACGAAGGATGCGGCGCACTGGACCGATGTCACCAAGAACATCGGTATGCAGCCCTGGGGGACGGTGACCAGCATTGCGCCGTCGCCGTTCGACGCGGGCACGGCATATGTCTCGGTGGACTACCACCTGATGGACAACCGCGATCCCTTCATCTACAAGACCACGAACTTTGGGCAGAGCTGGACGCTGATCAGCGGCACCATTCCCAAGGGGCCGCTGTCGTACGTGCGCTGCGTGACCGAGGACCCCAACCGCAAGGGGCTGCTCTTCGCCGGGACCGGAAACGCGTTGTACATGTCGGAGGACGACGGCGCGCACTGGAGCGAGTTCCAGGCGGGGCTGCCGCACACCACGGTGTCGTGGGTAGTGGTGCAGAAGCAGTTCCACGACCTGGTGGTGTCCACCTACGGGCGCGGGATCTACGTGCTCGACGACATCACGCCGCTGGAGCAGGGCGCGGAGACCGCCGAGGTGAAGCTGTTCCCGCCGCGCACCACGTATCGCTTCATCCGCAATCCGCGGGGGCTGATCTCGTACGAGCTGAAGACGGCGTCCAAGAAGCCGGTGCAGATCGACATCATGGATTCTGCCGGCAACCTGGTGCGGCGCCTGGAAGAACCGGGACACGAGGGCATCAACCGGGCGACGTGGGACATGAAGTACACCGGGGCGCGCACCATCCTGCTGCGAACCACGCCGGAGGCCAACCCGCACATCTGGGAGGAGCCGCGCTTCAAGGGCAAGGACTCGCGTCCTATCACGCACTGGGGCATGGACGTGGAGCAGCCGGGAC
>DASUBK010000545.1:0-6328 GCA_035763305.1 Terriglobales bacterium
AGCGGCGCTGAAGCCGGCGCAAACCGACTACCTGTACTTCGTAAGCGACGCGCAGGGGCATCACCGCTTCGCGCGCACGCTGCAGGAGCACAACCGCAACGTGATGGCCTATCGCCATGCCATGAAGGGACGGTAATTATCCCTGGTCCCGAGTCTTGCGCCTGAGCCCGGGCGCGCCTGGCCAGCATCCAACTTTTGTATACTTGAACGGTTGTGCACCACGGTAGGGAACTGCCTGTACGAATGCCGCTCTGTTCACAGCCTGCCCTGAGAACGTCTGCCCTGAGCTTGTCGAAGGAGCCTGCCCTGAGCTTGTCGAAGGGTGTCCGACTTCTCATGTTGCTGGCCGCGCTGACGCCCACGACGGCCTGCCTGTTCCGCTCGCATCGCGTTCCTAAAAGAGTGCTGGCGCAGAACATCCAGAGCGCCACCCCGGAGCAGCTCATCGCCCGCATCGACGAGGACGCGGAGAAGATTCAGAGCCTGAATTCGACGGTCGACATCGTGGCCTCGGTGGGCGGCTCCAGCAAGGGCAAGGTCACCGAGTACCAGGAGATCCGCGGCTACATCCTGGCGCGCAAGCCGGCGTGGCTGCACATGATCGGGCTCTTCCCCATCGTGCGCAATCGCGCCTTCGACATGGTGAGCGACGGGCAGCGCTTCAAGCTGTGGATTCCCGCCAAGAACAAGTTCATCGTGGGCAGCAACGAGGTGAACAAGCCCTCCAAGCAGCCGCTGGAGAACCTGCGCCCGCAGCACATCTACAACTCGCTGCTGCTGCAGCCGGTGGATCCGCAGGACGAAATCGCGGTGGTGGAAAACAGCAGCGAGACGGTGCTCAATCCCAAGAAGAACATCGCCACCGAATACCCCGATTACGTGGTGGACATCATCCATCGCGGTCCCAAGGGCTGGTATCTCTCGCGCAAGATTTATTTCAGCCGGGTGGACCTGCAGCCGCACCGGCAGCTGGTGTACGACCTCAATGGCTATGTCGCCACGGATGTGAAGTACGAGGATTTCCGCGAGGTCCAGGGCGTCAGCTTCCCCTTCCATGTCACCATCTGGCGGCCGCAGGAGGAGTACTCGGTGACCATCAGCATGGTGACCATCAAGCTCAACGAGCCCCTGAAAGACGAGCAGTTTGCCCTGGCCCAGCCTGCCGGCGCGCAGGTGGTGTCGCTGGATAGCGCGACGGCGAGTGGGAATGGGACGACGAAGTAGTTGTTGTTTGTTCTTGGTTCTTAGTTGTTCGTTCTTTGTTCTTCGATGACCTGTTGCCTAGCGACTCACCAAGAACCAACAACGAAGAACTAAGAACCAACAACGAAGAACCAACAACTAAGAACTCGCCATCAACTTGCGCATCGCCCAGATGCCCACCGCGGGGCCGATAGCCATGGCGGCGGCAGCCCAGCGCCAGCCGCTGTTCTGCCCGATGACGGCGATGAGGCGCAGCGAGGCGACGGTCAGCAGAAATCCCAGCGCCGTCTGCAGGGCCAGCGCGGTGCCCACGTAGCGCGGGTCGGCCACCTCGCTGATGATGGCCGAGAACTGCGCCGAGTCCGCAATCACCGCGATCCCCCACACCAGCGAGACCGCCACCAGGACAGGGAAGCTGTCGAAGACCAGCGCCGCCACCAGGCAGCAGGCGCCGCTCACCGCCATGGCGATGATGGTGACGCGCGCCCGCTGGCGCACGCGCGAGGGAGTCGCTTCACAGCGGTCGCTGGCGAATCCCGCCCACACGCAGCCGATTGCGCCCACGGCAATGACCGCGAAAGCGCCCAGTTCGACGCGCGAGGTGTCGGCGGCGTGGCGCGAGGCAGCCAGCAGCACCGCCATCCAGCCCCACATCGAATACAGCTCCCACATGTGGCCGAGGTAGCCGAGATTGGCGTAGCGCAGGCGGCGATTGCGCCACACCTCGCCCGCCTGGGAAAAATCCAGCGGCGGCTGCGGCGCGGCGTACGGCCCTTCGCGCACTCCCAGCAGCACGATCAGCGCCGCGATCGCCGACAGAATGCTGCTGGCGTACACGACCGTCCGCCATGGCAGGGTGAAGGAGTGCAGCCCGTGCGGCAGGGCCGAACCTACAGTGAGCGCGGCAATCAAAATTCCCAGCGCCAGGCCGCGCCCGCTGCGGAACCAGCCGGTCAGGATTTTCATGCCGGTGGGGTAAACGCCGGCGAGGAAGGCGCCGGTGACCAGGCGAAGCGCAATGGCGGCGACCTCGTGACGCGGAGCGACGGCGGCAAAAAAGGCGTTCGCCACCGCGGCGCAGAGGCTGGAGATCACGAAAATCTGCGGCGCGCTGAAGATGTCGGGCAGGTTGAAGACGGCGATAGCGAGTGCGCCCAGCACGAACCCGAGTTGCACCGCCATAGTAAGCCAGGCGCTGACGGCGAGCGACGCTCCCCATTGCGCCGACAGCTGCGGCAGCACCGCCGTTCCGGTGAACCACAGCGACATGGCCAGCAGTTCGGCGGCGGCCAGCAGGATGAGGGTGCGGCGCGCGGCGGCCTCGGTCACGCGGCTGGCAACGAGGGTGAGTACACGGCTGCTCATGGCAACCCAGCGGCACGCACCAGGCGTGCGGCAATCCTCCTATCCAGATGCGTCCACTCGCGTCGGGGGAAGCTCACCATGCAGGCCATCGAGCCATCTCGCCATCGGGTGATCTGACCATCGGGTGATCGATGCCTGGTACTGCTGAGCTCCTTATGTCACGGGAATCAATCACCCCATTACCCGATGACCCGATCCCGCGATGCTTACTTCCCCGCGACCTGGGTCACGGCCGACCAGATGAACTGCACGAACTGTCCCAGCCCCTCCACCGAAACGCGCTCATCGTTGCCGTGAAAGCGGGAGCGGTCGTCGTCGGTCATGGGCGGAAAAATGCCGTAGCACTGTACACCCTTGGAGCGCAGTTGGGCGGAATCCGTCGCCCAGGTGGGCATGACCGGCAGCGTGATGGCGTCGGGCCAGAGCTTCTTCTGCGCGTTTTCCAGGGCGTGAAACATCACCGTGTCCAGCCCCGAGGGCGGCGACGGCGGACGTTCGTTGCCGCTGACCGGGACGATCTCGACGGCGGGGTCGTTGATGACCTGCTTCATCTCCTGCACGAAATTCTTCATGTCCTCATCGGGCAGGGCGCGGATGTCGAGCGTGGCCTCGGCCTCGGCGGGAATCACGTTGTTCTTGACCCCGCCGCGCAGCATGGTGGGCGAGATCGAAGTGCGCAGCATGGAGTTGTACTGGATGTTCTTCTCCCAGATTTTCTTCTGCACCGCGGGATCGTCGAGGTGGGTATAGAGCTGCGCGTCCTCGGGGGAACTGATGGTCGCCAGGCGGGCGAAGAAGGTGCGCGTGGTCTCGTTGAGGCGCATGGGCGGCTGCCAGAAGCCGAGCTTGCCGACCGCGGCGCCGAGGTGGGTGATGGGATCGTCCAGGCGCGGCATGGAGCCATGGCCGCTGCTGCCGTGCGCGACCAGCTTCATGCCGCGCGGAATCTTCTCCGTGGTGGCGACGGAGACGTATTGCACGCGGTTGTTGCGGACTTCGATGTCGCCGCCCTCGTTGAGAGCGAACTCGCTGGCGATGAGGTCCCAGTGCTTCTCGATCATGAAGTTGATGCCCCACTCCGGCGTGCCCTCCTCGCCGGCCTCGGCGAGAAAGATGACGTCGCGCTTGAGCGGGAGCTTGAGCCGGTGGAGGGTGAGGAAGACTTCGAGATTGGCGGCCAGCATGCCCTTGTCGTCGGCCGAGCCGCGGCCCCACACGTAGCCGCCCTCGATCTCGCCGCCGAAGGGCTGGCGCGTCCACTTGTCGGGCTCGACCGGCACCACGTCGAGGTGGGCCATGAGCAGGATGGGCCGGGCGCTGCCGTCGCCTTTCAGTCGTGCCACGATATTGCCGCGGCCGGGACCGGAGTCGAAGAGCTGCGACTCGATGCCCTCGCGGTCGAACAACTGCTTCAGCCACTGCGCGGCTTCGGCCTCGTGGCCGGGCGGGTTGCTGGTGTTGATCTTCACCAGCGCGGAGAGATTGCGCGCCGCCTCGTCGCGGGCGGCGGTGAAGTCGGGCTGCTGGGCAACCATGGGAGCGGCGATGCAGAGCAACATCAGCACGCGGGCGAGAGTGGTCATCATCATCCTCGGCACTGGGGTAGGGCGAGCGAAGAACTTTAACGCAAAGGACGCAAAGGTACGCAAAGGAATTCTCGTTCTTCCTTTGCGTACCTTTGCGTCCTCTGCGTTAACAGTCTTCCTTTGCGTGCCGTTGCGACCTTTGCGGTGTTCCAGTCGTGCTACACTCTGCGCCCGCAATGCGAAGCAAAATCCTGCTCCTGCTCCTGCTCCTGGCGGTGGCGCTGCCGGCGTGCGCCGCCGACGAATTCACTCTCTACGAACTGCTGCCGCCCGAGACCCACTCGTTCGCCATCACCTACGACGTGACGCAGACGAAGGAGGGCGCGCCGTTCTTCTTCAACCCGATCCGCCGCGGCTCGACCGCCTCGAAGGAGCGGGTTATCGACCGTGCCACCGGGAAAGAGCTGCAGTTCGAAACCGTCAGCGGCAAGGACGCCAAGGCCAGCGGGCTGGTGTCACCGCGCACCAAGGACGACGACGAGTTCATCAAGGTCCACCTGCTGGGGCCGGTGCCGAAGGGCGGCCAGGCGCGTATCCGCATCTTCAAGACCTACACCGACGCGCCCTCGTACCACCTCGACGACAAGGGCCTGCTGGTGTTCGACCGCCCCATGGGCATCAAGCGCGACGAGGTGGTGCTGCCGGCGGGCTGGGAACTGGTCGGATCGGCGTCGCCGGGGATCGTCTCCACCGATGACAAGGGCCGGGTGCACATCAGCTTCGTCAACGATCGCGACGACGAGCTGCCGATCAAGATTGTTGCGCGGAGGATCCCATGAACTGCCGAGTGCCGAATGCCGATTGCCGATTCGCTCCGTGCCTCCGTGTTTTGCTGGTGTTGCTGATGGCAACGCAGTGCTTCGCCCAGTTTCATCGCGCGGAGCAGGACCGCGAGATCACCTACTGGCTGCTGGAGCCGAATTCGCACCAGTTTCTCATCTCGCACGACCTCACCATCACCCGGCCGGGACAGAAGTACGCCCACAGCTTCGTGCGCAAGGGAAGCGTGGTGGATCCGAACGCCAAGATGTACGACCTCGACACGGGCGCGGAACTTAAAACCGCCGACGTCAAGGGCGCCGAGGTCAACGCGCTCGGCTACTATCCGGAGCCGACCGATCCCGATTCGGTGGTAGTGCAGGGAACTCTCGACCGCGTTCCGCAGGAAGGACAGTCGGTGCGGGTGCGCGTGGTGGAAACCTACACCGACCCGGTGGGATACGTGATCAAAGACGGTGAGTTGGTGTGGGACCGCACTCTGGGGCGGCCGGTGAACTACGTCACGCTTCCGGCGGGCTGGATGCTGACCTCGTGCAACACGCCGGCGGTCATCACCCTCGACAGCGAAGGCCGGGTGCTGCTGCGCTTCACCAACATACGCAACGGCGACCTGCACATCATCCTGAAAGCCAAGCAGCGCCCGAAATAAGGGCAACCTCGGCGCGCCTCCGGGCAATCACCCATGAAGTACCCCGGAGGCGCGCATGATGCGGTGGGCGGCAGCGGTTCTCCTTGTTTCGTCTTTCGCGTGGGCGCAAGGCCCAGCAGCAAGCGCCAGCGGCCCGGTCACGGTGGACGGCTGCGTGCAGGGCAGCGGCGGGCGCATTACCCTGTTCCGCAACAACACCGCGGCCGCGTTCCTGCTGATGGGCGACGACGCTCAGCTGGCACAGCTCGACGGCCACCAGGTACGGATCACCGGCTCGGAGCTCCCGCCCAGCGACAATCGGCCGCCGAACGACATGCCGCGGTTGCGGGTGCAGAAGGTGGAAGTGCTGGGCGCGAACTGCCCGCCGGGTCAGTCGAGCGGCGCGGCGGTGCCGAGCAACAATCCGCCGGCGGCGACGGCATCGCCGGATTTTCGGCGGCCGGGAGCGCCGCCCGCGACCGCGATGCCTCCGGGGAGCGATGCCAACATCAACTCCAGCCCCACGAATGCGGGCGGCGCGCCGAGCGCCGGGACCAACGATCCGCGCAACCTGAGCCCGTCTCCGCCGCCGATCCCCAGCGAAGTCGAGCAACAGACCAAGCCCGACAGCGGCAAACACGCGAAAAAGAAAAAGCACGGCCAGGAGTCGACTACGACTGCGATCCGCACTGATCGGCGGGAATGACAGCTCCTGGTGTGGCCGGTCGGGGTCGACCGGCCTCCCTCTAGGTGTGTGAGCGATTTG
>DASUBK010000546.1:0-8465 GCA_035763305.1 Terriglobales bacterium
CGCTGGAGGTCACGGAAGCCCGCCTGTCCGATGTTCCAGGCGATGCGGAGGCGCATGGCCGCGGCAAGGCGCTGGAAGCGTTGCAGCGGAGAGCGGAGGCGGGCGACGACTACCGGGCCGTGCTGGCCCTGGCTCCGGCCAATCGCGAGGCGCGCGCGCACCTGGCTGGGCTGCTGGCGTACAGGCACGAATTGCGTTTCGGGGCGGGTGCCGATGCGTACAACCGCAGCGATGCCGCGGGGCTGCAGACCCTCGCGGTGCGTTCCCGATGGTCGCCGCAGTGGGCGACGGAGTTCAGCTTCGCCGCCCATCAGCGCTTCGGAGCGCAGGTGCAGCGCGTGGGAGCGCAGGTGGATCGCCGGCTGGGGGCGAATTGGATCTCGGTGGCCGCGGTGCAGTCCAGCAGCGGAAGCGTGCTGGCGAGGCGGGAAGCCAGCGGGGAGTTTGGACGCGCGTTCCGCCTTGCCGGCCGCTTCATCCTCGGTCTGGAGAGCAGCGGGCAGCAGCGCTGGCTGTGGTTCGACGGCGCGCGGGTGATGGTGCTGTCGACGTCCCAGCTGCTCTACCTGCCGCACGACTGGACCTTCCTGCTGACCGTTCGCGGGGCGCGCAGCTCGTTCGACGGAGCGGGGTCGGAGTGGCAGCCCTCGGGCAGCGTGCGGCTGGGATTTCCGCTGCACCGCAGCCTGCAAGGCCACCTCGACTTCGGCGTGGGAGCGGAGAATTTTTCCCAGGCCGAGCAGGTGGGACATTTTGCGGCGCGGGACTTCGGCGGCGGGTTCAAGGCAAGGCTGTCGCCGGCGCAGGAGATCGCACTGTATGTCTCGCGCCAGTTGCGCTCGCGCGGCGCGACCCAGACCAGCTTCGGAGTGACGTATGCCATCCGGTTTTGAGGCCTTGTTCAGCACGCACACCGCCATGATGGCGCTGGTCGCGCTGGCGGCGTCGGTGCTGACCATCGGATTGCTGCTGGGATTCATCGTGGGCCGGCGCTGGCTGCGGGGGCGCTACTTCCGGCACCGCGACCGCCGGGTGATGGCGATTCGCAGCGACTGGGACGGCATCGTGGGAGGGCGCATCCCGCCGCAGGAGTGGAAGCGGGATGCGCTTACTGCCGAGGTAGTGGAGACGCTGCTGCTGGACTCGCTGGAAGTCGCGACCGCGGCGGAGCTGCCGCCGCTGCTGAAGTGCCTGCAACGCAGCGGGCTGCTGGACCAGCGCATTCTCGAAGCCCGCATGCTGAAGGGCTGGCGGCGGCGGGCGGCGCTGGTCAGCCTGGGGCGCACGCGCGCGCTGGAGGCGCTGCCGGCGCTGATCGAGGCACTGAACTCGAAGGACGGGGAAACCATCATCGCGGCGGTGCGCGGCATTAATCGCGTGGCGCGGCCGCAGGCGGCGGAGGCCCTGCTGCGCAAGCTGGCCGGCAGCGGCCTGAAAGTGCCGCTGGCGGTGCTCAAGAACGCGCTGATCCAATGCGCGCGCGAGTCGCCCGCGGTGCTGCTGCCTTACCTGGAGCGATTCCAGGGGGAGATGCGCGAGGTGCTGGCGCGGGTGCTGGCGGAGTTGGTGGACAGCTGCGACCTGCCGGTGCTGCTGGCGATCAGCGCCGACCCGCTGGCGGAGGTGCGCGCGTCGGCAGCGCGCGGATTGGCGCGACTGTCGCCCGACGAGGCGCTGGCGCCGCTCACCGCGCTGGCCGCCGATCCGGAGTGGTTCGTGCGGCTGCGCGCGATTGTGGCGCTGGGAGCGCTGCACAATCCCGCCGCCATCCCGGCGCTGGTCCGTGGGCTGTGCGACCGCAATCAACTGGTGCGGCAGCGGGCGGCGTGGTCGCTGTTGCGTTTCGAGACCATGCTGACGTCCATCCTGGCGCAGGTGGTGGCGACGCGCGACGACTACGGCCTGCAGGCGCTGGTGTCGGAACTCGATTCCGGCGGCCGTTACGAGGCGGTGCTGGACGAGGTGGAGCACAGCGCGCGACTGGACGCAGCGCGGTTGACGGCCGCGATTCAGGAAGCGCGGCGCAAACTGGGCCTGGCGGGCACGGCGGCGCCGCAAGTGGTCGCGTCATGATCGAGGCGCTGCAGTTCGCCAATTACGTTTTCTTTTATTACTACCTGGCGGCCAACCTGTTCTACCTGGCGCTGCTGATCCGCGCCTTGCAGGGAAACCGGGCGCATCGCCGGCGCCTGGCGAGTTTGCAGCTGGAGTCGCTCGACGACTCGCCGTTCACCGCGCCGGTGTCGCTGATCGTGCCCGCGTACAACGAGGAAGAGACGGTGGTGGAGAGCGTCTCGGCGCTGCTGCAGATCGACTACCCGGACCTGGAACTCATCATCGTGAACGACGGCTCCAGCGACGCCACGCTGGAGAAGTTGAGCGCGTATTTCGATCTGCGCGAGGTGAGCCGGCTATACGTGGCGCGGATCCCGTGCAGCCCGGTGCGGCGAATTTTTTCCAGCGGTGTGGACCGGCGCATGCTGGTGCTGGACAAGGCGAACGGGGGCAGCAAGGCGGACGCAGTCAACGCCGGTATCAATGCCGCGCGCAGCCCGTACTTGTGCGTGATCGACGCCGACTCGCTGCTGGAGCCGGACGCCTTGCGCCGCATCATGGCCGAATCCTATTCCGATGCGGTGCCGCTGGTCGCGACCGGGGGAATCGTGCGGGTGCTGAACGGCTCGCGCGGGCGCGGCAGCAACCTGGAGGTGCGAGTGCCGCGGCGTCCGCTGGAGGCAGCGCAGGTGGTCGAGTACCTGCGCAGCTTCCTGATCGGGCGCGCGGGGTGGACGTCGGGCAACATGCTGTCCATCGTCTCCGGCGCCTTCGGCGTCTTCAGCCGCGAGCATGTAATGCAGATCGGCGGCTTCCGCAACGGCTCCATCGGAGAAGACTTCGACCTGGTGGTGCGGCTGCACCGGCGGCTGCTGGAGACGGGCAAGCCGTACCGCATCCGCTTCGTGCCCGAGCCCACCTGCTGGACGCAGGTGCCGGCCGATTTCCGCTCGCTGGCGCGGCAGCGGGCGCGCTGGCAGAACGGGCTGTTCGACGTGCTGTGGCGCAACCGCGACATGCTCTTCCGCCCGCGCTACGGGCGCTGCGGCAGCGTGATGCTGCCCTTCCTGTGGCTGTTCGAACTGGCGGCGCCGGCGATCGAGACGCTGGGATATGCGGCCATCGTAGTGGCGGAGGCCGTGGGAGCGCTGCGGCCGCTGTTTTTCCTGGAATTCCTGCTCTTCGGCTACGCCTTCTCGACGATGATCTCCATCGGCTCGGTGCTGCTGGAGGAGGTAACCTACCGCCGCTACGCGCGCGCCGGCGACGTGGCGCTGCTGATCGGGTTCTGCTTCGTTGAGCACTTTCCCTATCGCCAGCTCAACATGGTGTGGCGGCTGATGGGCATGTGGAATTTTCTAAGGGGCAAGCGGACGTGGAAACCGATCCGGAGGCAGGCGATGGCGGTACGGTAGGTTTCCTTAACACGGACAGACGGAGGCACGGAAGAAGAGAGAAGAAGAATTGAAGATTGAAAATTGAAAACTGAATATTGAATATTGGCAGTGAATCCGGACTGCCGCGACGCACCGCCAATATTCAATATTCGTTTTTCAATATTCAATTCTTCGTTTTTCTCCGTGCCTCCGTGTCTCTGTGTTGAAATTCAACTGAGTTTTTCCAGATGGCGGAAGTGGTCGCTGGCGAGGAAGAGGAGGAGGAAGAGGGTGGAGTTGTAGCCGACGTGGACCAGCCAGCTGCCGGCCACGGACTGGATGCGGGCGCGGACGGCGGTGAGGGCGACGCCGACGACGAAGAGCATCAGCAGCGGCGCCCAGGCGTGCGCCAGCTGGGATTCGTGGATGAAGGCGAAGGCAATGGCGGTCAGCACCACGCCGAGGAAGACGCCCAGGCGGCGGACCAGCACCGGGTAGAGGAATCCGCGGAAGAACATCTCCTCGACGAACGGAGCGACGGCGATGCCGAAGAAGGCCATCATGTAGGCGCCTAGTTCGGTGCGGAAGTACTTGTCGATGGGCAGCTGCTTGGGGATGGGCAGCAGCGCGGAGACGCTCTGGATGGCGACGGCGAGCGCGATGCCCAGGGCGACGTAGCCCGCCCAGGTGCGGAAGGGGAAGTTCCACTTCACCGCACGCCAGAAGGCGGCGCCGCGCATACGGACCAGGATGACCATGGCCAGGACGAGCACGACGTAGGCGGCGAATTGGGCGGGAACGGCGAGGCGGGGATCGCGCGCCAGTTCCGACGGGTCCTTCTGGCCCAGCGAGCGCAAGGCTATGCCGATCGCGACCGCGCCGAAGATGCCGATGGAGACGATGGTGATCACCAGCAGGCGCAACACGTCCCAGAAAGTCCAGGGAGGATTTTCGATGGGCAGGCGGATGGGGCTGATCTCGGCCGCCTCAGGAGGCGGGGTCAGCGGGTCGGGCGGCGGAGAGGGCTCGTTCCAGGAGGACACGGCGGGTTAACTCTATTGGATGAAAGTGCTATTTGTAATTTGAAAATTGGTGCGCTTTGTCATTGGGTGATTTGGTGATTGGGTGATTTGGCGATTGCTTCAGGGGTAAAGGATTCTTTCGACTCCGAACCAATCACCAAATCACCCAATCACTAAATTACCCAATAGAAATTTACTTGGCTGCTGCGAAGCTCTCGGCCAGCGCCTGGCCGGTATAGGACTTTTTGCACTTGGCCACCTGCTCGGGGGTGCCCTGGGCGACGATGCGGCCGCCGTCCTCGCCGCCTTCGGGGCCAAGATCGATGATCCAGTCGGCGTTGCGGATGACGTCGAGATTGTGCTCGATGATGACAATCGAGTTGCCCAGGTCGGTGAGGCGGTGGAGCACGTCGAGCAGTTTGCGCACGTCGTCGAAGTGCAGGCCGGTGGTGGGCTCGTCGAGCAGGTAGAGGGTGCGCCCGGTCTGGCGCTTGCTCAGCTCGCGCGCCAGCTTGATACGCTGCGCCTCGCCGCCGGACAGGGTCACGGCGGACTGGCCGAGGTGGATGTAGCCAAGGCCGACGTCCACCAGCGTCTGCAGCTTCTGCCGCACCTGCGGGATGTTTTCCAGCACCGTAAGGGCGTCGGCGACCTGGGTTTCCAGCAGGGCGGCGATGGAGTTGCCCTTGTACTCGACGGCGAGCGTCTCGTGGTTGTAGCGCTTGCCGCCACAGACCTCGCAGACCACGTAGACGTCGGGCAGGAAGTTCATTTCGATGCGCCGCTGGCCTTCGCCCTGGCAGGCCTCGCAGCGTCCGCCGGGCACGTTGAAGGAGAAGCGTCCCGCCTTGTAGCCGCGCTCGCGCGACTCCGGCAGCATGGCGTAGAGGTCGCGGATCTGGGTGAACACGCCGGTATAGGTGGCGGGGTTGGAGCGCGGCGTGCGCCCGATGGGCGACTGGTCGATGCGGATGACCTTGTCGATCGCCTCGGTGCCGGTGATCGCCTTGTGTGTGCCGGGCTCCTCGCGGGAGCGATAGAGCTGCTTGGCCAGCGCGCGGTAGAGGATGTCGTTGACCAGGGTGGATTTTCCCGAGCCGGAGACGCCGGTGATGACCGTCATCACGCCCAGGGGGAAGGTGACATCCAGATTCTTGAGGTTGTTCTCGCGGGCGCCGAGCACGGCGATGGCGTTGCCGTTGGCGTGGCGGCGCTCGTCGCGCACCGGGATGCGGGCGGCGCCGGAGATGTACTGGCCGGTCAGCGACTGCGGCGCTTTGACGATCTGTGCCGGCGTGCCGGAGGCGACGACGTGGCCGCCCTGGCGTCCGGCGCCGGGGCCGAGGTCGATGACGTAGTCGGCGCGGCGGATGGTCTCCTCGTCGTGCTCGACCACCAACACTGTGTTGCCGAGGTCGCGGAGCTCTTCGAGGGCTGACAGCAGCTTGGTGTTGTCGCGGTGGTGCAGGCCGATGGAGGGCTCGTCGAGCACGTAGAGCACGCCGCGCAGCTTGGAGCCGATCTGGGTGGCCAGACGGATGCGCTGGCCTTCGCCGCCGCTGAGGGTGGCGGCGGAGCGGTTGAGCGAGATGTAGCCGAGTCCGACGGCGTTGAGGAACTGGAGACGCTCGGCGATCTCGCGCAGGATGCCGCCGGCGATCTGCAAATCGCGGCCTGCGAGCTTGATCTGCGCCACCGCCGCCACCGAGCGCGAAACCGGCAGGGCAGTAAAGTCGGCGATGGACATGCCGTTCACCTTGACGGCCAGGCTCTCCGGACGCAGGCGGCGGCCGTGGCAGGCGGGGCACTCGGTGGCGCTCATGTAATTCAGCAGCCACTCACGGTAGCTGTCGGAGGTGGACTCCTCCATCTGCTGCTTGAGGAAATTGAGGATGCCGCGAAAGCCGAGGCGCGGGCCGGAATCCTTTTCCGGGCCGTAGAGCAGCAGGTTCTGGGTCTTGGGCGGGAGCTGCTCGAAGGGCGTGGCGAGATCGAACTTGCAGGCTTCGGCGACAATCTGCGCCATGTGCTGCAGGTTGGTGGAGCCGGAGCCGGGGCCGAGGCCGCCGTCGAAGAGCGGCTTGGACCAGTCCACCACCACCTTGGCGGGATCGAAGTCGTACTTGCTGCCCAGGCCGTTGCACTCCGGGCAGGCGCCGTAAATGCTGTTGAAGGAGAAGGAGCGCGGCTCCAGCACGGGAACGTTGATGCCGCACTGCGGGCAGGCCAGGCGGGCGGAGTAGAGGTGCTCCTCGCCGCCGACCACCGCCACCTGCACCAAGCCGCCGGCCAACTTCATGGCCAAGGTGACCGACTGCTCCAGTCGCTTCTCGATGCCGGGCTTCACCAGCAGACGGTCGATGACCACCTCGATGGTGTGGTTCTTGCGTTTGTCGAGGGCGACATCTTCCTCAAGGTTGCGCAACTCGCCGTCAATGCGGGCGCGGGTGAAGCCGTGCTGCGCCAGCTTGGCCAGCTCCTGCTTGAACTCGCCTTTGCGGCCACGCACGATGGGCGCCAGGATCATGACGCGCTCTTCCACGCCCGCGGGAGCGGTGACCATCAACTGGGCGACGATCTGCTCCGCCGACTGGCGCGAGATGGGCCGTCCGCACTGCGGGCAGTGGGGCACGCCGACCGAGGAGTAGAGCAGGCGAAGATAGTCGTAAATCTCGGTGATTGTTCCTACGGTCGAGCGCGGGCTGCGGCTGGTAGTTTTCTGCTCGATGGAGATGGAGGGGCTGAGGCCGTCGATAGAGTCGACGTCGGGCCGCTCCATCTGGTCGAGGAACTGGCGAGCGTAGGCGGAGAGGGTCTCGACGTAGCGGCGCTGGCCCTCGGCGTAGATGGTGTCGAAGGCGAGCGAGGACTTGCCGGAGCCGCTCAGGCCGGTGATGACGGTGAGGGTGTTGCGGGGAATCTCGACGTCAACGTTCTTCAGATTGTGCTGCCGCGCGCCGCGGACGCTGATTTTGGTGATGGCCATTTTCGACCGGGACTGGGCCTTCGGTAATGTGGACTGTTCCCCCTGATTGGTCCGACACTGAGAGGGTAGAGTTCTACTCCGTATCTTATTTGTAACTAGCGGGCAGCGTCAACGCGGATAAAGTAGGCGAGGCGCCGGCCGGCGAGAGAAAAGCAGCACGCTGGTGAGCGGCGTCACATCGTAAAGCGACGCAGTTCCCGTACAACGGTTAAGGGCAGGGATGATCGAGCACTGCTGCGAGATGTTGAAAGAAGCGGTGGATAACGACGCCATCCTCAACCAACCGATGCGGCAGATGCACGGCCGCATCCTCAACGAAGTGGATTCGGATTACGCGGTGCGCTCGCCGGAAGATCGGCCGAATCTGTATCCCATCAACTTCTGCCCCTTCTGCGGCCGGGCGGTGTCGCGCACGGTGTGGAACGCGGAGAAGAAGAAGCAGGGATTCTAGTTGCCAGTTGTCAGTTGTCAGTTGCCAGCCAAGAACACCACCGACAACTGACAACTGACAACCGGCAACTGACAACTGGCAACCGGCAACCGGCAACCGGCAACTGACAACCGGCTGACATCCAGAGTAGAACGACGGGCATCACAGGAAAGGTGGAAACGGCTGTGAAAGAGCTCCTGGTTGGGATCACGATCCTGGGCACGATTGCGGGGTCCCTGGGCCTCGGCGTGGGGGTTGGGTACGCAGCGATCGCCGGCATCCTGAACGGTTTTGGGCATCGTACGGCGAATGCTCAGGAGAGCGCGCCGGTGCTGGCGCACTCCAGCAGCAGCGGAGACTAGCGAGCAGCTGTCAGCTTGCAGCTTTCAGTTTGTGCAGCGTGATAGCGCGGCGCGCTACTTCGAACGCCTTCCATCTTTTCTTCTCTTCCGCTCTCTTCTCCTCGCGTCATCTCTCTCACTCAGCGGCAGGCGAGGGCGCCTGCCGCCACGTAATTTCGGACAGTATTAAGGATCGCCCCGGCGGGGCGCCGGGGCCTACCAATCTGAAAGGGCGCTGCGGCCAACCTGAAAAGG
>DASUBK010000547.1:0-8820 GCA_035763305.1 Terriglobales bacterium
CGCCAGGGCCAGTTCTCCTTCTTCGGCCTGGCTCGGCTGAAGCCGGGCGTGACTCCCGCCGCCGCGGCCGCCGACGCCGGACGCCTGATGCCCGTCACCTTCCACGCTTTTCCCACGGATACCACCATCAGCGTCGCGCAACTGGAATCGGCGCGCCTGACGCCCATCATTGCTCCTCTCAAAGACGATGTTGTCGGCAACGTGAGCGCGGTGCTGTGGGTGCTGATGGGCGGCCTCGGCATGGTGCTGCTCATCGCCTGCGCCAATGTCGCCAACCTCCTGCTGGTGCGCACCGAGGGACGGCGGCACGAACTTGCCCTGCGCGTCGCCCTGGGCGCGCATCGCCGCCGCATCGCCGGACAACTCTTGCGCGAGAGCGCTGTCCTAGGCGTGCTCGGCGGCGTTGCCGGGCTGGGAATCACCTGGGCCGCGCTGCGCCTGCTGCTGCGACTCGCCCCCGCCGGATTGCCGCGCGTTCAGAACATCCGTATCGATCTTCCGGTGCTGCTCTTTACCCTGGCGGTGTCGCTGCTGACCAGCCTGCTCTTCGGCCTGATCCCGGTGGTGAAACACCTGCGCGGCGGCGCCGCCGGCCCGGCCAACACTCGCGGCGCCACCGCCGGCCGCGAGCGCCATCGCGCCCAGCATCTGCTGGTTGGGTTGCAGGTCGCGCTGGCTCTGGTGCTGCTGGTCTGCTCCGGCCTGATGATCCGCACCTTCCGCGTGCTCACCCGCGTCAATCCCGGCTTCGATCCCCGGGGCGTGCAGACCTTCCGCGTGTTCCTCCCGCCGACCGATGTCGCGGATGACGCGCTGGTTCCCCGCGTCGAGCAGCAGATCCTCGACAAGCTGGCCGCCATCCCCGGCGTTGCCGCGGCCTCGTTTTCCAGCACCGTGCCTCTGGACGGAGGCAGCCCTTACGACAACATCTTTGCCGAGGACCATGCGGCCGAAGAGCAGCGCTCGGCGCCGAAGCTGCGCCGCTTTGTCTTCGCTTCGCCCGAATATCGCCAGACCTTGGGCATTCCGCTGGTCGCCGGGCGCGATCTCTCCTGGAGCGACATCTACAACCGCATTCCCGTGGCGCTGATCTCCGAAGGTCTTGCGCGCGAGTACTGGGGCTCAGCCGCGGCGGCGCTGGGCAAGCGCGTGCGGCCGACGTTCTCCAGTGAGTGGCGGCAGGTTGTCGGCGTGGTCGGCGATGTGCATGACGATGGCCTCGACAAGCCGGCGCGCGCCGCCGTCTACTTCCCGCCGCTGATGGCGAACTTCCGCGGCAACCGCCTGCGTGTGACGCGCGCCGCGACCTTCGCCGTGCGCAGCCCGCTGGCGGGCACGGACCAGTTTGTTCGCCAGGTGCAGCAGGCGGTGTGGTCGGTGGACGCCAAGGCGCCGCTGGCGCGCGTGGGCACGCTCGATCGCCTCTACGCGCAGGCGCTGGCGCGAACTTCGTTCACGCTGGTGATGCTGGCCATCGCGGCGGGCATGGCGCTGCTGCTGGGCGCGGTCGGACTCTACGGCGTGATCGCCTATACCGTCTCGCAGCGCACCCGCGAGATCGGTGTGCGCATGGCGCTGGGGGCACAGCGCGAGAGCATCCTCGCCCTGGTGGTGGGAGGCGGCATGACCATCATCGGCGCGGGTCTGGCCGCAGGCCTCGCCGCCTCGCTGTTGTTAAGCCGCCTGCTGACGTCATTGCTCTTCGGCGTCCGCCCCTACGACCCGCTGACCTACGCCATCGTGGTCCCGGCGCTGGCGATCGTGGCCTTCGTCGCCTGCTACGTGCCGGCACGCCGCGCCACCCGCATCGAGCCCATGGTCGCGCTGCGGTACGAGTAGGGGTGATGTGGCACGCGGGCGCCCTCGCCGGTGCGCTCACAGGTCGGACCGCGGCGACGTCGTGCGCAACGGGGGAAGCACCGGGCTGTACTTCGCCGGCAGCCACCCTCCGCCACGCCCGGCGAAGGATGGCATCCGGTATTGGGGGTTTATTTTGGCTGGGAGTTGTCGCCCGAGCTGCAGGTGTTGGAGATGTGCTTCAAGCCGCTCACGGTGAGCGTTTGCTGGTTGTCGCTGCTGCTGCTGCTGGCGCCGCTGGAGCTGCCGGCCGAGCCCGCCGCCGCCGAGGGTTGCGGCTGCGCGGTGCTGCCGGTGATCTGTACTTCGTGGCCGACGTGCGCGCCCAGCTGTGAGGTGTCGCCTGAGAGCTGGTAGGTGGTGCCGGAATCGGCTTTGAGAACGAAGTTGCTTCCCGACTGGCTCAGGCAGCCCTGGACCGTCTGGTTCGAGCCGCTGGAATCCGAAGGGCTCGCCTGGCTCGACTGCGACTGGCTGGACGGGCTGGACGATGAACTCGGACTGCTCTGCTGCGCGTTCACCCACAGAGCGCACACCAACAGCAACACACTCGCCACTAACGTTTTCTTCATCAAAGGGCCTCCTTGGGGTTTTGGCGAAGGGGCGCAGCTCCTCAGAACTACTGCTAGCGATTCGCGCAGCAGCTCCGCGGTTGCCTTGCAATGGTCAGCGAACTGAGCGGCAAACAGCAGCAGCAACTCTGAGCAGAGTAGCTCGCTATCTCAGATGGCGCGCTGGCGGGATGCACCGCCGCTCTGCCCCGACGCGGAGCGCGCCACCGCGACGTACGCGTGCTGCACAGCCGTGCCCTCCCGCAAACAGTCCGTTCGTGCACAGCCTGGCTCGTCTGCTTTCACCGCTGAAAGAGCTTCTTCCACTCCGCTTCCGGCGCCAGCGGCTGCCGCGCCACCGCGACATTCGCTTCGACGTGCTCTTTGCGGCCCATGCCGATGAGCGCGGTGGTCACGCCCGGCGCCGAGCGCGCGAACTGAATCGCATTCTCTGCGTCGCTCGCCATGCCCAGCCGCTTGCGCACGAAATCCGGCAAGCCTTCGGCGAGCTGCCCCTGGAACAGTGTCGCGCTGGTGACTACCGCGATCCCGGCGCGGCGCGCGGCCTCCATCGCCGTCATCGGCTCGCCCTCCCAGATTTGCGTCTTGGCCGCGTACGCCTGCGGCATCGCCAGGTTGAACGGCAGCTGGATGAAGCGGAAGTGATGTCCGTCGCCGCCGACTTCCAGCGCCGCGTCCACCAGCGCGCGCAGCGGGATGTGCTCGCGCTCGCCTCCGGGAACGCGAAATCCGTTCCACGTGGCTGCGCCGTAGTAGCGGATCTTGCCCTCCGCGACCGCCGACTCCAGAAACGCAAACGCCTCCCGAATGCGGCGCACGAACTCCGCCGGCGGAATCAGCCCCAGCTCCGACTCCGGATTGTGCACGTAATAAAGGTCAAGGGTCTCCAGCCCCAGGTTGCGGCGCGAGCGCTCCAACTGGTCTTTCAGGTACGAGGGCGCCATGCAGTGCATGCTGCGCAGCAGCAGGTTGCGCTGCTCCTCGGGAACGATGCCGGTGGCGAAGAACTCCTGCTCCAGCCAGGCGCGCGGATCGGGCGGCACATCGCCGTCGAAGGCGAGATAGCCTGCTTTGCTGCAGACAAACACCTCGTCGCGCTGCAACTCGCCGGCGCCGATCAGCTTTCCCAGCGCCGCTCCGATGTTCCGCTCCGACCGCTGGTTGCGGTAGTTGATGGCGCTGTCCAGCAGGTTGATGCCGGAGCGCAGGGCCTGTTCGATGGCCGCAGTGTAGGCGCGGTCGGAGGCTTCGTCGGTTCCTCCGAGATAGGTTCCCAGGCCGATGCCGGGCAGCGTCAGCTCGACCGGAACTCCCGCCGGCGAGCGGAAGTGCTGTCGCAGCTGGGAAAAGCGGCCGGCGTAGCGCTTGGTTCCCGCGGCGGTGGCGTGACCGGAGATGAGCGGCATCAGGAAGGAAGTGTAACAGCGGTCCGCTGTCAGCTTTCCGCTTAGGCGTCGCCGGCTGGCCGACGGCTGAGAGCTGAAGGCTGACAGCTTCTTCCACAGCTGCACCACAATCGCAACGGCAAACCTCGGAGTGGCTTTCGCATCTGTCTACAGGTGCGGTTGTGCGCTGCAAGCAGCGCCCACCGCGAAAGTATCCCTTGGCTTTTCGACGCTGGGGTGAATCGGATTTCAACGGAGGGCGTACCATGAAGGCATTTCTGTTTGGTTTGGGGCTGGGCATCGGCTTGGGCGTGCTGTTCGCGCCGATGAGCGGCGAAGAGACTCGCAACAATCTGTCGGAACGCGCCAATGACCTGGCCAACACCGCTCGCGAGAGCTTCGAGCAGGGCCGGGACAAGGTGCAGCGCGGCATCAGCCAGGTTCGCAACATGACCGGCGGCGAGACCCGCCCCACCGGTACCGAGGGCAGCAACATCTAACTTCGCCGCTGATCGCGCCGCTCGTCCCCAGGGCGCGATCAGCGGTTTTGCCTTTCCACCCCACTTCCCCCTGCCGGAACCTATCCTCCCGGTGGCGGCCCGCCTGTCTCTTGCGGAACTTTCCTGTTGTCTTTTCCCTAACTCCTGGAGTATGAATTCCCTACCTCCCTCACTTTGAAGGCTGTGCAGGTGTGTTCATGCGAGTACAAAAGGGCTTCTCGCTGATCGAGTTGCTGATCGTGGTCGCCATCATCCTGACCATCGCCGCCATGTCCATTCCCAACCTGATTCGCTCCAAGATGTCGGCGAATGAGGCCTCGGCAGTCTCCTCGCTGCGCACCATCAACACGGCGCAGACCACCTACGCCATCAGCTATCCGGAGGTCGGCTACGCCGACGCCCTCACCAAACTGGCCGCAGCCTCGGGCGGAGGTCCCGCCACCAGCGCCAACGCCGGCCTGCTGGACTGGGTCCTGGGCTGCGCCACGCAACCCTGCGCCAAGAGTGGCTACCGGTTCTCCATCATCAACGCCACCGGAACCCCGGTCAGCGCCTACCAGGTGACCGCGGTTCCGCAGACCCCGGGGCAGACCGGGCGCCGCGGCTTCTGCTCCGACCAGGTGCCCAAAATGCAGTACGATCCCAACGGCGGCACCGCCTGCACCTTGCCGCTGCAGTGACCGGCGATTGACAGTCGGGGCTTAGTCCTTTTATTCTTGATGTTTACGCGCGCCACTGGGAGCCTTTCCGGGTGGGGTTGCGCCGGTCTGTGCGATGTTCATCAGCGTCGAAGTACTGCACGATCACCCGCTCGATTTCCGCGAGGAGTTTCAGCCGGAAGTCATTGATTTAGGGCCAGATCTGCGTCAAACGGCGCCCCTGAAGTCGAGCGGCCGCGCCTCCCTGGTGGAAGAGCACCACGGGCACCGGCAGTTGATCCAGGATATCCGCCTGGTGGGCGAGTTTGCCACCCAGGTACAGGTCAACTGTGCCCGCTGCCTGGAGCCGGTCACGCACGACCTGGCGGCCAGGTACGAGCTGCTGTACCGGCCGCAGGGCGCTGATGCCGGCAAGGAAGAAATCTCCGTCACCGATGTCGAGGCCGATATCGGGTACTATCAAGGGGACGGCGTGCTGCTGGAAGACGTGTTGCGCGAGCAGGTGTTGCTGGCGGTTCCGTTCCGCACCGTCTGCCGCGAAGATTGCAAGGGCCTGTGCCCGCAGTGCGGCAAGAATTGGAACCAGGGCGCCTGTAATTGCCCGCCGCCGCCCGTCGACGCTCGCTGGGAGGCGCTGCGCGGCCTGAAAGACAAGTTGTAATTCTGAAATCTCATGCTGCTCGTCGCGCCGCCACTGGCGCGACCGGCGACTGGAAACTGAGTCATGGCAAATCCGAAACGGCGACACTCCAAGCGGCGCACCTCCACCCGGCGCGCCCACGACCACCTGACCTCGCAGTCACTTTCCGAATGCCCCAACTGCCACGAGCAGAAACTTCCCCACCGTGCCTGCCCCAAGTGCGGGTACTATAAGGGCCGCGAAATCTTCGAGGTCAAAGAAGCCAGCTAGTTCGCGCGCCGGTGCTTTCCCGGCGCCGGTTCCCAGTTCCCGCTTTTCAGTTCCCCAAGGGACGAGGGACTGGAAACTGACAACTGGGAACTGGGAACTTCATGCCTACGGTCATAGCCGTTGACGCGATGGGGTCGGATCGCGCGCCCAAGCCCGAAGTCGAGGGCGCGATTCTGGCCGCCCGCCACTACGATGTCGAGGTGGCCCTGGTCGGCCGCGAGTCCGACATCCGTGCCGAGCTCCGCCATCATCCCTCCGCCGCTTTCCTGAGCGGGATCCACGTCGTCCATGCCAGCGAAGTGATTGGCATGGAGGAGAAGGCCGCGCACGCGGTCCGCGCCAAGAAGGATTCGTCCATGCGCGTCGGGCTGCGCCTGGTCCGCGAGGGCAAGGCCGCCGGATTCATCTCCGCCGGCAACACCGGCGCCGCCATGGCCACCGCCAAGATGGTGCTGGGCACGCTGCCGGGCGTGGATCGGCCGGCGCTGGCCGCCGTCTTTCCCACCGCCAAGGGCACCGCCAGCATCATGCTCGACGTGGGCGCCAACGTGGATTGCAAGCCGCAAAACCTGGAGCAGTTCGCCGTGATGGGCGAGGTTTATTGCCGCAGCATCTTCGGCCAGAACCGGCCCAAGGTCGGCCTGCTGTCTATCGGCGAGGAAGAGACCAAGGGCAACGACCTTACGCGCGCCGCCTACACCCTGCTGAAGCAGTTGCCGATTAACTTCATCGGCAACGTGGAAGGCCGCGACCTCTACAACGGCAACGTGGAGGTCATCGTCTGCGACGGCTTCGTGGGCAACGTGGCGCTGAAGATCTCCGAGGGCCTGGTGGAGACGGTGCGCTACATCTTGAAGGAATCGCTGGCCGCGACTATCACCCGGCAGGTCGGCTTCCTGCTCTCGCGCCGCGCCTTCACCGACTTCAAGAAGCGCCTCGATTATTCCGAGTACGGAGGCGCGCCGCTGCTGGGCATCAAGGGCGTGGCCATCGTCAGCCACGGCTCGTCCAACGCCAACGCCATCAAGAACGCCATCCGCGTGGCCGCCGAATTCGCCCGCAGCGGCATCAACGCCACCATCGCCGAAGAACTCGCCAACGGCAAACTGCAGCCCGCCAGCGATTGACGGTTGCATGATGTGGCACAGCCGCCCCAATCCGCAAACGTTGACGTTGGAATGATGTGGCACAGCCGCCCTCGGCTGTGGATTGGCAGTGTTCATTTCACATAGGTACGGTCGCGGCACAAATAGCTGAGCCGCGGCGCAGATAGGTAAGTCCTGGCTAAGATAGGTAGGCCCCGGCGCCATCGCCGGGGCAGCCCTGGACATCTCCCGAATCGCTGCCGCGAGGGCGCCCCGCCCGAGCGCCCGGCCACCATCCCACGCGGGCGCCACTCTCTCATTCCGGCGGCTCGCAACGATTCTCCAAACCACTCCCGCGCAGCGGAACGGACCACGACAGCCCGGCACGGCTGTGCCGCGGCAGATCGGCTAAGATGAGGGAGTCCGGCTTCAACCCGACGGCACAGGGCTCGCGGGTGGCCCAGGTAAGCTCCGTTTCCACGATTCCTACGTCTGGGTGCCCCACACAAGCGAAGCTTGTGTGGGAAGAGGCGCACAAGGCCAATTTAGAGGCCAGGAAGACTCTCCCACACAAGCTTCGCTTGTGTGGGGCAACCCATAGTTCCAAGCCGGGAACTTGTCTGGGCCACCCGCTGACATCGAAACCCTTCGAGCAAGGGGAATTCAAAACGTCCTTAACCATATGAGAGATACGTCATCTGACGCGGACATGCGAAAGACATACAGCGAGGAACATCATCATCAAGAATAAGTAGTCCATTGCGGAGCTTGTAATGAAAGCAGTAATCTGTTGCTTACTTCTTCTTTTGCTGAGTTCGTCAATTCCGACGGCTAGTGGCGCCCCCCGAACCGCAGAGGCAGTAGTCTATTGCGATCTCGCCGAGAACGGCTCAATGTTTTCCGGTCGGCAAGTCCGCGTGCGAGCAATATATCGGTACGCATTCGAAGTTCAGCGCCTTGAGGCACCCGAATGCTGCTCCGGGAGGGGTGACAAGATCTGGGTAGAAATCCAGCCGTCCCTCGACCGCCGGTCAGAAAAGCTGTTCCGTAGGTTTCCTAAAGGTGAGGGTGTTGTATTAGCAACATTCGTCGGGAGATTCGAGTCTGGAGGTGCGTATGGCACATTCGCGGATAGCAAGAGACTGCTTGTTGAGCGGATCGAGAGTGTAGAAAAGACCGCATCGTCAGCGAGAAGACAGGCGAGTCCCCCATGGGCAGCGAGACATTGTGGAGAAGATGTGGATTCGAGGCAAAGACTGGATTCTAAGAATACTCTTCACACTAAAAATTGAAGCACAGTCAGACGGGCTTTATCCATGAGGAAGAAGTCCTGGAGACTTGGCATAGACACGGCGGGTGGCCCACCCTTGTTCCTTCGGTTCTACGAAGCTGTGGGCGGGTGGCCCACCCTACGATGGATTTACCCGAGTGTGGGTGGCCCACCCTGCGCGGTTTTCGCAGGGTGGGTACCGGGAACTTTGGATTCAGGATCTGCACCCGCCACGAACTCCGGCTTGGGCCAGCCGTTCAGTTTCACCACTCCCGGTTGGCCGTAGGCATACGCCCGGTAGCTGCTCCACTCCCATAACTCCGGCGACGGCGCGAGTCCCCGACGCACTGGATTCTCGTGCATATACTTCAATTTCTCTGTCCACTTGTGGGCGCTCCACACGTTGAAGTCGTAGAAGCGCTTCTGCCAGAAGTGTTGCAGCGGCTCCCACAGCAAGGGTTGCGTTGGCTTCAGCAGCAGCCTTCGCGCCACTGTCTGCTTCAAGACTTGCATCACGGTCGAGGGCGTGCCGCGCCGCGGTTCGCTGATCAGCAAGTGCACGTGCTCCGGCATGACCACGTA
>DASUBK010000548.1:0-4690 GCA_035763305.1 Terriglobales bacterium
AAAGAATCGTCAAGCGAGCTTTTGCCCGCGGCGCGATCATGGTACTTTGTCCCGCTTTGTCAGTTTCAGTTTCAGTTTCTGTTTCAGTTTCGGTTTCAGCTCGACCGAAACGGAAACTCGAGGATGGCTATGAAACTCTTCCGCCTCTTTGCGCTGTTGCTGCTCGCCGTCGCAGCCGTTGCGCAGTCGAAGCCCATCGTGCTCCAGGTCAGCACCCTGCTCGACGGCAAGGGCCACGTCATTCACAACACCCGCGTGGTGGTGCGCGACGGCAAGATCGCCGCCATCGATCCCAACGCGCAAGGCGAACTCTACGACCTGCGCGGGCTCACCGTCATGCCGGCCTTCATCGACGCCCACGTGCACATCACCTGGCACTTCGGCCCCAGCGGCAAGTTCGGCGACCGCAACGAGACCAAAGAGCAGGCCACCTACGCCGTCGCCCAGAACGCGTGGGACACGCTGCTGGGCGGCTTCGCCACCGTACAGAGCCTGGGCTCGCCGGAGGACGCCTACCTGCGCGCCGCGGTGGAGAAGGGCGAGGTTCCCGGGCCGCGCGTCATCACCGCGCTGCAGCCGTGGAGCAAAAACGGCGAAGGCGTCACCGACGAGCAACTGAAGCAGTACATCGACAAGGAAAAACAGGACGGCGCCGACGTCATCAAGATTTTCGCCTCCAAGAGCATCCGCGACGGAGGCGGCCCGACGCTAACCGAGCACCAGCTTTCAGTGCTGTGCGGCGAGGCCAAAGCCGTTGGGCTGCGCAGCGTGGTGCATGCCTACTACCGCTCCGTTCACGACGCGACTGTCGCCGGCTGCACCGAGATCGAGCACGGCACCGGCGCCACCGACGACGAACTGAAGCTCATGGCCGAGAAGGGCGTGTACTTCGACCCGCAGGCTTGCCTGGTCATCAAGAATTATCTCGAGCACAAGCAGCAGTACCTGGGCGTGGGCAACTACACCGAGGCCGGCTTCGCCGCCATGGAGAAGGCGCTGCCCGAGGACATCGCGCTGTACAAGCGCTCCATCGCCGTGCCCGGACTGAAGGTCATCTTCGGCACCGACGCCACCGCCGGCGCCGCCGGGCACAATGCCGAGGAGCTGATCTGCCGCGTCAACGACAGCGGCCAGAAGCCGATGGACGCGCTGGTGGGCGCACAGTCGCTGGCCGCGGAGGCGCTGCAGATCGGCGATCAGGTAGGCTCCATCGCGCCGGGAATGCAGGCGGACATCATCGCCCTCGTCGGCGACCCATTGCAGGACATCATGGCCGTACGGAAGGTAGCGTTCGTGATGCGCAAAGGCGTGATCTACAAAAACGACGTGCCCGCGCGCGGCGGAAAATAGCGCGAGATTGAACCAGAGTGGCGGCGACTCTCGCGTGAGAACCCAACCGGCGAGGGCAGTGCCGAAGTTCAGGCGGCAGACTCTGATCTGGAACGCCGAACCTGGCTGGTTTGGGGCGTACAACGCCACAGCACAGAAACCACGGTTCCCGTTCGGGGCCCTGTGGTTGTGCTGCGCACGCGGATGATGGCGCCATGTTTTCCGACAATTCCTCGAACCACCCACAGACCGAGTCCCGTGCCCTTTTGGTTTTTTGTGGTGAAGAACGGATCGAAAATTCTGGCGAGGTCCTCACGGCGCACGCCGCAGCCGGAATCGGCAATGGTGATACGCACGCCCTTCTGGTTGGGATCGCTCCAGTCCGCGGAGTAACGCACGCTAATGGCCACATGACCGCCGGCGGGTGTCGCCTCCAGGGCATTGACCAGCAAGTTGTCCACCGCCTGGCGAACCTCGTTGGCGAACCCGACGATGCATGCGCTCGGCGCTACTTTCTTCTTCAACCGCACGCCGGCGCGGCGGACCCTGTCGCTGAAGATACGAAGTGAGTCCTCCACCAGGGCCGCCAGATCGACCTCGCTGGCGGCCGTTCCGGGGCGATAGTAGGAGAGGCTCTGCTTGACGATGTGGGCAACACGCGCGAGTTCCTCTTCGGCCGTGCTCAGCAGGTTGCGCGCATCCCGATGCAGATCGGAGCGCTGCTGAAGCAGGTAGAGCAGATTGGTCACCGAGGTGAGCGGGTTGTTGATTTCGTGCGCCAGGGAAGCAGCCAGTTGTCCCGCTGCCGCGATCTTCTCGGTCTTGCGCAACTGCTCTTCCTGCTCCCGGGCGCGCTCCTGCGCCTGCTGCTCCCGCCGTGTTCGCTCGATCAGGTCCGCCGCCTGCCGCACCAGGATGTCGAAGAGACGAAAATCGCGGTCGGAGGGCAGGTGGGGCGTGCGCCAGTGGGTCGAGATCATGCCGACGACGGTTCCGTCGCGCGCAATCAGCGGCGTTGTCTGGCAGGCATGGATGCCGGTCTGCAGGTAGATCTGCTGATCGTCGGAGTCGGCCATGAATTCGCAGCTGGAGATGTCCGGCGCCACCGCGCGTCGTCCTGTGAGCAAGGCAAGTCCACAGGTGCTTTTCGAGTCGGCGCGCACCCACTCCCAGAATTTTGCAGCTTCCGGATTGAAACCGCGGAAGGCCAGCAGCCGCAACTCCCCGCCAGTCCCGCGCTCGGGATAGAGCATCTGCATGCTGGCGTAGTCGGAGTGCATGATGCGAGTGGCCGCGTCGACGATGCGCTCGTACAGCACCTCGATCCGGTGCGCATCGATCAATTCAGAGCTGATGCTTTGCAGCACCCCGATTTCAGACAGCTCGAGGCCGGGCTGGGAATGGCTGGATGGCAGCAAACCCGCCGCAGGGGCGCGCGTGCGCCTGGCATGTCTCGGCATGATGTCTCGTCGTTCGCGACATAACGCCACCCACGGAAGAGGCCACGATCAGATCGCGTTGATTCCGCGAACGGCTGGCGAATAGAACACACTACATCGGCGGGTGGCAAGGATGGTGCGCCAATTTCTGCCCCGGCACGGGGCCGCGCCGCTCCGGCGGGACCCGAGCCCGTGGGGGGTGCCTGTCACCGCGCACCGGGAGTGGTGCAGCAGCGTAAGTTGTAGGAAGCTTTTGCAGGGTGTGTTACGG
This sequence comes from Terriglobales bacterium, assembly GCA_035763305.1. Lineage (GTDB taxonomy): Bacteria > Acidobacteriota > Terriglobia > Terriglobales > Acidobacteriaceae > DASUBK01. Next base: position 3,040 of record DASUBK010000548.1, read on the forward strand.
TGGTGCGCCGCCGGACCCTGAGGTACGTAGCCGTACTCGTGCTTCGGCGCTTTCTACACATACAGATGGTTACCTCACAGCCGAAGTCGAGTGCTCTCCCCCAAGGCGCGAAGGTCCACCTCATTAACCCCAGCGATGTTTCGTTCGGCACGGCGGTGATCACACCGCGCTGGTTATACGTGCTGGCTGCTGCCACCCCGCCGGAATTCGGTAGCCCGGTGATCGTGGACGAAACGCTGGAGCAGGCCGACCCTGAGGCCTTCGGCCAAGGCGATGTGGTTGGCATCGGCATCCACACCGCCAATGCGCTCCGGGGCTATGAACTGGGCAAGCTGGCCCGCAGCCGGGGAGCGCACGTGGTGTTCGGCGGCATTCACGCCACCCTCTACCCGGAAGAAGCGCACCAGTTAGGCCACGCCACCGCGGTGGTTAAGGGAGACGGCGACCTGATCTGGCAGCAGGTGCTGCGCGATTGTTTCGCAGGTACGCCGTTGCCGGTGTACGAAGGCGGCCGCCTGCAGCCCCACGAATTTCTCCAGGCGCGCTGGGACCTGATCCCCCGCGAGCGCTACATGTGGGCCTCGGTGCAAACCGTGCGCGGCTGCCCCAAGCATTGTTCCTTCTGTTCGGTGTGGCGCACCGATGGCCAGCGCCCGCGGCAGCGCGCGCCGCAGGGAGTCATCGAAGAGATCGTGCAACTGCGGCGGCTGGGGTTTCGCTTCATTGCCCTGGCCGACGACAATTTTTATCCCGTCACCCTGACCGACCTGGAACTGGCGCGTCGACAAGTGAACCCGGCACGCTTGCAGGAGCTGCAGGCGCTGCGCCAGGAGCGCTTTGCGTTGATGGCGCAGCTGGCGCAACTCCCGAAAGACATGGTGTTCTTTACCCAGATCACCATGGAGGCCGCCGAGGATGACGAGTTCCTGGAGGCAATGCACGCAGCCCGCATCAAAGGCGTGCTGGTCGGGGTGGAGTCGGTGACGCGCGCCGGCCTGAAGGACGTTTACAAGGACTTCAATGCCGCGGGCGACGAACTGATCAATCGTCTGCAGAACTTTCGCCGGCACCAGGTCTTCGTGCTCGGATCGTTCATCTTCGGGCTGCCCAGCGACACGCCGGAAACCTTTACCGCCACCGCCGAAGCCGCCGATCGCGCCGGCATCGCCCTGGCGCAGTTCGTCATGATTACGCCCTTCCCCGGTACCGTCGACTATGTGAAATGGGAGGAGGCATTCGGCGACAACGTCCCCACCGTGGCCGGCATTCCGATCACCCGCCGCTGGCTGATTCCGGCGCCGCTTCGGCCCAAGCTGTACTGGAACCATCCCCACATGTCGCAGGAAGAAATCCGCAGCCGCACGCAGGCGGTGTGGGACACCTTCTATCGCGCGCCCGCCATCTGGAGACGTTCCCGGTTCATCCGCCCGCTCAAGGGACGGCTGCTGTTCCTGATGATCTCGAAAATCTACCGCCAGATGTATGCCGACACCGGCATCGCGACCGACAGCGCGCGCGTCGCCCGCTCCGCTAGCGCGGCACGCTTTCTCGGCAAGCTCTGCCGGCGCCTTTTCGCCGGGCGGCTGATGCCCGACCTGCAGGTCCCAGTGGCTGCGCCCGCCGGACTCACGCCACCACCGGTGGAAATGAC
>DASUBK010000549.1:0-12780 GCA_035763305.1 Terriglobales bacterium
GCCGCATCGAAAGCCGAAGCCCAGCGCCGCCGAGCTTTCCGGCTCGAAGAAGAACGACGAATCGTTGAGCCGCAGCTTTTCCAGCGCCTCGCGCAGCAGGGTGTGCTCGTGCGCGTCCACGGTGTAGAGGCCGGCGAAGACCATCGGCTTCAGTTCTTCGAAGCCGGGCAGCGCCTCGATGGCCGGCCGCTGGTCGTCGGTGATGGTGTCGCCGATCTTGGTGTCGCCCACGTTCTTCATGTTGGCCATGAGGAAGCCGACCTCGCCCGCGACCAGCTCGTCGATCTCCACCGGCTTGGGCGTCATCACGCCCAGGCCCTCGATTTCGAATACCTTGCCGTTCGACCACAGGCGGATCTTCTGCCCTTGGCGCATCCGGCCCTGGAAGATGCGGGCCAGCACGATGACGCCGCGGTAGGGATCGAACCAGGAATCGAAGATCAGCGCCTGCAGGTGGTTCTCCGGCGATCCCTTGGGCGGCGGGATGCGCTTCACCACCGCTTCCAGCACCTCGGCCACGCCTTGCCCCGTCTTGGCGCTGATGAGCAGCGCGTCGCTGGCGTCCAGCCCGACCGCGCTCTCGATCATCTCCTTGGTGCGCTCGACGTCGGAGCTGGGCAGGTCGATCTTGTTGATGACCGGGATGATCTCCAGCCCGTGATTGATGGCCAGGTAAGCGTTGGCCAGCGTCTGCGCCTCCACCCCCTGGGTGGCGTCCACCAGCAGGATCGCCCCTTCGCACGACGCCAGCGAGCGCGACACTTCGTAGCTGAAATCCACGTGCCCGGGTGTGTCCAGCAGGTTGAGTTGATACGTCGGGCCGTCCTGCGCGGTGTACATCATGCGCACCGCGTGCGCCTTGATGGTGATGCCCCGCTCCTTCTCCAGTTCCATCGCGTCCAGCACCTGCTCCTGGCCCTGCATCTCGCGCGCGGAAAGCGAGCCGGTCTGCTCCAGCAGGCGGTCGGAGAGCGTCGTCTTGCCGTGATCGATGTGGGCGATGATGGCGAAATTGCGGATGTACTGTCGGTCCATGAGGGCCTGAAGCTGCTTCGGGCTATGGAACGATTCTATCCTATTGCCCAATCATGATTTTCCGGGACCATCGAGGCTGAGGACTGCCTGACGGGTCACGCCGCGTCGCTGGCTGCGCGTGGCCGGATCTTAGCCAACTCCTTCGCCAACTCCGCCTTGGAAAAATCGGCCCGGTTCCCAAACTGGCCGCATTCGGCATTCGCCACCCCGCAAGGAAAAAACGGCCCGGGATCTCTCCCGGGCCGCCTAACTCCTAACTACTAACTACTAACTCCTACCAAATCGACAGCTTCACCTGGTCCACCCACTCGTGCGCGTCGTAGCCGTTGCTGCTCAGGTCCAGCTGCCACTGCACGCCCATCGAATCGGCCCAGTTCACGCCGTTGGTGTAGAAGGTCTGGTTCACCGCGTGCGATACGCCGTCCACCACCAGAGTGTTGTAGCGGTACTGGTTCGAGGAAACCCGCTCCATGTACCACTGGATGTGGTGCCAGGTGCCGCCCGCGAACCGCTTGCAGGGAATCGAGGTCTGCACCCAGTGGCCGGCCGAACTGTTCCAGGTATCCCAGTAGCCGGTGCCGAAGTCGCACTGCGACCCCATCATGAACTCGTGGCCGCCCACCGACTGCCACAGGTCGTACTCGGCCGCCCACACGTTGGCCGCGGTGGTGGAATCGAAGTACACCCAGAAGTCCCACAGGAAGTGGTGCGCCTGGTTCTGGTTGCCCAGCTTCTTGATCCACAGCACGTTGGCCCATGCGGCACCGCCATTGAAGAACTGGCGGCTGGAACCGTCGCGCGATGGCGACGTTTGGAACGGCGCCATCCAGTAATTAGTGGTGGACTGGCCGCCGGCGCAGTTGGCGCTGCAATCGGACCAGCTGTCGGTCGTGTCTTCCAGCTTGGTCCAGACCTTGGCTGTGGAGGGTACGGTCGGTAGTCCGGTGCTCGAAGTGCTCGTCGAACCGACCGAGAATTTGGCCGTCCCCGAAGTGCCGTAACCCGCACCTCCTTTATCCCAGGCACGCACGTAGAGCGTGTGGGTTCCGCTGCCCAGGGTTACCGAATGGGAGAGCGAGTTGCTGTAGGTGTTGCCGACCCAGTATGTCGTGTTGTCCGCATAGATGGCCCATCCCGAAATGCCGTTGGGGCTGCTGCCGGACGCAGTCACGGTGAACGTGCTCCCCGTGCTCGCGCCGGTGGTAGGCGCCTGCAAGCTGACGTTCACGCCCGAAGTGGTGTTGCTCCCCACCGTGACCGTGGCAAAGGCGTCGCCGTAGGCGCCGTTGGACTGCCAGGCCCGCACGTGCAACTGGTGCGAGCCGGTCCCCAGGGAAAGAGGAGCCGAGATGCTGCCGGTCGGCCCGGGGGTGTGCCAGGCCGCACTGTTGTCGACGTACACGTACCAGCCGGTGATCGGATAACTCCCGCTGGCCGAGGCGTTCAAGGTGAACGAGGAAGAGACGGTGGCCCCGTTGCCGGGGGAGGAGATACGCACACTGACCTGAGCGAAAGAGACTGCCGCAAAAAATAGGGAGCTTACAGCCAGGACTGCCAGCTTCAGCGCGTGATTCATGAGCCTCCAGACGAGTAGCGCTTTATCGTTCGGTTCCCGAGTAAGCTACCCGCCGGGAGCGACAACTCACATTCAATGAAGCCCCTAGGGTTTCTGAGCAAATTCTCCTAGGCAAATTCCGTGCGCGTAAGGAGCCCGAGTTTAGGGCCTGCTTTTACAAACGTTTACGTTCTCGGTGATTCCTTGGTGGGAGGTCGGACGCGGCGGGCGGCGCGGGATGATAATCTGTCCCGCTTCGTTCGGAGGTCGCATGCGCCGCCTGCTTTCCCTCGCGCTGTTGTCTGCCGCCGCCTTCGCCCAGACCACTCTTTCGCCCACCGTGCGCCAGTTCGTCTCCGTGGATGCTCCGCTCGTCGCGCTGACCCACGTGCGCGTCATCGACGGCACCGGCGCTCCCGCCCGCGACAACCAGACGGTGGTGATCTCGGCCGGCAAGATTCAGTCTGTCGGCGACGCCGCTCCGCCCGCCGGCGCCAAGGTCCTCGACCTCGCCGGCTACAGCGTGATTCCCGGACTGGTCGGCATGCACGACCACATGTTCTATCCCTCCGGCGGCGGACCGTACTACAACGAGCTGCAGTTCAGTTTCCCGCGCCTCTACCTCGCCGGCGGCGTGACTACCATCCGCACTACCGGCAGCCTGGAGCCCTACACCGATCTGGAACTGAAGAAAGCCATCGACGCCGGCAAAGTCCCCGGCCCGAAGATGCACGTCACCGGTCCCTACCTGGAAGGCCCCGGCGCCTTCACGCTGCAGATGCACCAGCTCACCGGGCCCGACGACGCCACCCGCCTGGTGAACTACTGGGCCGACGAGGGTGTCACCTCGTTCAAGGCGTACATGAACATCACCCGCGCCGAACTGGCCGCGGCGGTGAAGGCGGCGCATGCCCGCAATTTGAAGGTCACCGGCCATCTCTGCTCCATCGGCTTCCGCGAGGCTGCCGAGATCGGCATCGACGACCTGGAGCACGGCTGGGTGGCCGACACCGAGTTCAGCCCCGGCAAGCAGCCCGACCAGTGTCCCAACGCCGGCAGCCGCCGCGCCGGCGAGCAGGTGGACATCAATTCTCCCGACGTGCAGAAGACGATCCAGGAGTTGGTGGCCAGGCATGTGGCCGTGACCTCGACCCTGCCGGTGTTCGAGATCTCGGTGCCCGGGCGCCCGCCCTTCGACACCCAAGGCCGTGCCGCCGCGCCGCCTGCGCCCGACGCGCCGCCCACGTACATGCAGAAGGTGCTGGACTCCATGAACGCCGATGCCCGCTCGGCGTATCTCACCACTCGCGCGCGCGTCGGCGCCAACCCCAACTCCACCGGCGCCGAAGTGCTGAAGAAGGAAATGGAGTTCGAGCACGCGTTCTCGAAGGCGGGCGGGCTGCTGCTCGCCGGCCTCGATCCCACCGGCTACGGCGGCGTGGTGGCCGGCTTCGGCGACCAGCGCGAGGTGGAGTTGCTGGTCGAGGCGGGATTCACGCCGCTGGAGGCCATCCACATCGCCACCGCCAATGGCGCCCAGTTCCTCGGCGAAGCCGCCATCGGGACCATCGCCCCCGGCAAAGCCGCCGACCTGGTGGTGATCAAGGGTGATCCCTCGACGAAAATCACCGACATCGAGAACGTCGAAACCGTTTTCAAAGACGGCATCGGCTACGACTCCCGCAAGCTGATCGAATCCGCCCGCGGGACTGTGGGATTGCACTGATTACGTAGCCGCAGAGCCCCCACCAATTGCCTTCGTGGAACATTTGTGTCCTTCGTGTGCACCGGCTCTGTGGGTTCCCACGAAGGGCACAAAGGTTCCACGAAGGCCAAACGCCCGATCACCCGATGGTCAGATCACCCGATTACCAGATCTCGCACTTCTCCGCCGCCGGCCGCACCATCGCATCGCCTTCCTTGCAGGAGAACGCCTTCCGGAACTCCGGCGTGTTGCTCAGCGGCCCGATCACGCGCCACTTGCCGATGGGATGCGGATCGGTGAGCACCATCTGCCGCTGCCGCTCCAGCGTCACCGCGTCGCCGCGCGCCTGCCCCCAGGCAATGAAGAACTGCTGCTCCGGCGTGAATCCGTCCACGTTCACTCGCGGTTTGCCTTCGAGCGATTTCTCCAGCGCCAGATAGGCCAGCCGGATTCCGCCCAGGTCGCCGATGCTCTCCCCCAGCACCAGCTTGCCGTTTTCGTGCATGCCGCCTTCGATGGTGTAGCTGTCGAACTGGTTCACCACGCATTGCGCGCGGCGCTGGAACTCCTTGTAGTCGGAGGGCGTCCACCAGTCCTGCAGCCGGCCCTCGGCATCGAACTGCGCGCCTTCGTCGTCGAAGCCGTGCGAAATCTCGTGCCCGATGATCGGCCCGATGGAGCCGTAGTTCACCGCGTCGGTGGCCTTCACGTCGAACAACGGCGGCACCAGGATTCCCGCCGGGAAGACGATCTCGTTCAGCAGCGAGTTGTAATAGGCGTTCGACGTCGGCGGCGTCATGCCCCAGCGGCCGCGGTCCACCGGCTTCCCGATCTGCTGGAAGTCGTCCCGCACCGCGAACTTCGCCCCCTCGATCATGTTGGCCGCGTACGACGCGCGCGTGACCTTCACCGAGCTGTAGTCCTTCCACTTGTCCGGGTAGCCGATCTTCGGATTGAAGGTGGAGAGCTTCAGGAACGCCTTCTGCTTGGTCTCCGGGCTCATCCAGGCAAGCTGCTCGATATCGTCGTGCAGCGCCGCCAGGATGTTCTTCACCATCTCCTGCACCCGCGCCTTGGCCTCCGGCGGGAACACCTTGGCCACGTACTTCTGCCCCAGCGCTTCGCCCAGCAGTTGATCGGCAGATTCCGCGCAGCGCTTCCAGCGCGGCTTCATCTCCTTCTGCCCGTTGAGGTACTTGCCGTAGAAGGCGAAGTCTTCGTTGACGAATCCCGACGACAGCGCCGGCGACGCCATCTGCAGCAGGTGCCACGTCAGGTACGTCTTCCAGTCGGCGATCGGCGCCTCCGCCAGCTGTTGGTTCATCTCGCCCAGGAACTTCGGCTCGCCGACGTTGAAGGGCACGCTGTCGGAGAGCTTCATGGCGGCGAAGTACTGCTTCCACTGGAAATGGGGCGTGAGCTGCTGCACCTCGGCGACGGTCATCTTGTGGTCGGTCGCCTTGGGATCGCGCAACTCGACGTTGGTCATCGACGCGCCCGCCAGCGCCGTCTCCATGCGCATGACGGTTTGCGCGCCTGCCGCCGCGGTCTTCGCGTCCCATCCCGCCAGGCGGAAAGTCGCGGCCACGTGGTCCAGGTACTTCTGCCGCGTCTCCTTGGATTTCTCGTCGTCTTTGAAATAGAAGTCGCGGTCCGGCAGCCCGAGCCCGCCGGCTTCGACGTCGGCGATCACCTTTGTCGGCTCGTGCCGATCCTGGCTGGCGCCGAAGTAGAAGGGCGCGAACACCAGCATGCCGTTCAAGTCGGTGATCACCCGCTGCAGGTCGGCGCGTGTCTTGATGGCGTGGATCAGGTTCAGCTGCGGCTGGATGGGCTTGATTCCCTGCTGCTCGATGGCCTTCTCGTCCATGCAGGAGCCGTAGTAGTCGCCCACCAGTTGGTCCACCGAGCCGGCCTTCGCCTTCGACGATTGCGCCGCCGTCTCCTCCAAAATGCCGTGCAGCACGTCCTTGTTGGTCTCACCCGACTCCCAGCGGCGGCTCCACATCGTCTGCGTCGCCGGAATCGGATGTGTCTTCCGCCAGGCGCCGTTGGCGTACTCGAAAAAATCCTCGCAGGGGTTGGCGCTCTTGTCGAGATCGCCCACGTAGATGCCGTGCTGCGGCGTCTCCTGGGCGGCGAGGGCGGCGGTCATCAGCAGGACTGCGGCAACAATTCGCATGCGGCGCATGGTTTCTCCCGGCGGTGAAATGAAATCGCCAGCCTATCTGCCGGCGGGAATCGCGGCAAGGGGACAGGTCACCGGTGCAGGTGAGGGACCAATGCCGTTCGTCCCTCGCAGCCTTCCTCACATCGGGTTGTGCAGCACATCACTCGGTCAGTGTTCGTTTCCGCGACGCCACTGTCCACTGGCGGACATTCCACGCGCTCGCGGCGCACCACAAGCTCCTCGCCTGATTGAGTTTCCCTGCAGTTCGGCTTCGGTGCTGAACTTGCTTCCCCGCTCCGGGGGCTTCCATGCTCGACAAACTTTGGCAGGACCTGCGCCTCGGCGCCCGCATGCTGTTGCGGCGCCCGTCGTTCTCGCTGTTCACCATCCTGACCCTGGCCGCCGGGCTGGGCGTGAACATCGCCATCTTCAGCGTGCTGAACGCAGTCATGCTGGCGCCGCTGCCCTATCCCTCGCCCCAGCGCCTGGCGCTCATGTGGTCGAGCTACAAGGGCAGCGGCAGCGCGCGTGTCCCCGCCGCCGGTCCCGAACTCGCCGAACTGCGCCTGCGCGCCCGCTCGTTCGAGCAGATTGCCGGCATCTGGGCGATCTCCGCCACCGTGACTGGCGCCGGGGAACCGGAACAACTGCGCGCCGGCCTGGTGACGGTCAACTTCTTCTCCACCCTCGGCGTGCAGCCGGCGCTGGGACGCAACTTCCTGCCGGAAGAAGAGCAGGCGAACACCCGCCGCGTCGTCATCCTCAGCGACGCCGTTTGGCGGCGCAAGTACGGCGCTGACCCGGGCCTTATCGGCAAGCCCATCTACCTCTCCGGCGCTCCCATCACCGTAATCGGCGTTCTGCCGCGCGATTTCCGCCCGCTGTTTCCCACCGACTCCAGCGTGCCCGACGATCTGCAGATCTGGCTTCCCATGGGCGATCCGGCACGCATGCCGCGCGGCCAGGAATTCATTCGCATGATCGGACGCCTGCGCCCCGGCGTAACCATCGAACAGGCGCGCGCCGAGGTGGACGCCGTCGCCGCGCGCCTGCGCTCCGAATTTCCCGAATACCAGACCGAGGACTTCCTCTTCCAGACCGGCCTGCTTCATCCCGAACTGGTGAAGAGCGTGCGCCCCGCGCTGCTGGCCGTGTTCGGCGCGGTCGTGCTGGTCGTGCTGATGGCCTGCGCCAACGTCGGCAGCCTGCTGCTGACCCGCACCACCGAGCGCGCTCGCGAACTTAACATCCGCCGCGCTCTCGGCGCGCCGCAAGGACGGCTCATATCGCAGGTGCTGTGCGAAACCCTGGTGCTGGCGCTGAGCGGCGGTTTCATCGCCGTGCTGCTGGCCGGCATCTGCATTCGCCTGTTGCCGCTGTTACGCCCCGGCATGCTGCCCCACACCCATCCCATCGCGCTCAACTGGACGGTGCTGCTCTTCGCCGCCGCGCTCTCGCTGGCCACCGGGATCGCCCTCGGACTGCTGCCCACTCTGGTGCTGCCGCGCACCCACCTCAACCTCGCGCTTCAGGAAGGCGGCCGCACCTCCTCCGCCTCGGCGCGCCGCTACTACGACATCATCATCGCCGCCGAGGTCACCTTCGGCCTGGTGCTGCTGGTGGGCGCCGTGCTCATGTTCCGCACCTTCTCCCGCCTGATCCAGGTGCAGCCCGGCTTCAATCCCAGCCACGTGCTGACCTTCCAAATCTCGCTGCCCGGCCAGCGCTACCGCACCCACGAGCAGCGCGTGAATTTCATGAACGACCTGCGCCGCAACTTGTCGTCGCTGGCCGAGGTGCGCGGCGCCGGTGCCATCTCGCACATTCCCTTCGGCACCACGCCGCCCAACTGGTACGACTACTTCTGGCCGGAGAACGCGCCCGCCGACCAGCAGGGCAAGTGGATGGCCGACCTCCGCTCCACTACGCCGGGATTCCTGCAAACCATCGGCGCCACGCTGGTGGCCGGACGCGACATCAACGACGCCGACGATGCCCAGCACCCGCGCGTGATCGTGGTGGATGAAACCGTCGCGCGCGAGGCGTTCCCCGGCCGCGATCCCCTGGGACAGAAGCTGCGCGTCGGCGCCATCAGCCCGACCACCGGCTTCGGCGCTGACGTGGCCACCATCGTCGGCGTGGTGCGCCACGTCCGCAACCAGGACCTCACCCGCGAGGTACGCGGGCAAATCTACGAGCCCTTCGCCCAGAGCCCGCGCTTCCCCATGACCTTCGCGGTGCGCACCGCCGCCGATCCCGACTCGCTGCTCGCCGCGGTGCGCGCGCAAGTCACGGGGATGGACAAGGACTTGCCGATCGCCAACCCGCGCACCATGGATTCCTATCTCGACGACGCGCGCAGCCAGAGCCGCTTCACTCTGCTGCTGGCCGCGATTCTCGGATCGCTGGCGCTGGCCCTCGCCTGCGTCGGCATCTACGGCGTGACCGCGCTGGCGGTGGCGCGGCGCGCGCGCGAAATCGGCATCCGCCTGGCTCTCGGCGCTCGTCCCGGATCGGTGGTGTCGTTGATGCTGCGCCAGGGCATGACTCCGGTGCTGCTGGGCGTGATCGTCGGAGTTCTCGGCGCCGCCTGGCTCACGCCCCTGCTGGCCAGCCTGCTCTTCGGCGTGCGGCCGCTGGATCCAGGATCGTTCACCGTGGCAGCCGCGTGCCTGCTCGCGGTCGGCGGGTTTGCGTGCTACGCCTCGGCGCGCCGCGCGGTAGATGTGGATCCCGTCCTCGCCCTGCGCAGCGAGTAGAGATACCCACGTAGCCGCAGGCGCCCCCGCCTGCGGTCTTGGAGCGCACGCGTCCCCGCGTGCGCAGCGCTGCTATTTACTCGCTCCTTGCTACAATCCCCGCCGCATGCCTTCCCCGCTCACCCCCAACCAAGTCCGCGGCTTCTGGGCCTCCTGGGGCGGCTGGGCCCTGGACGGCATGGACTCCTTTCTCTACGCGCTGGTGCTCGTGCCCGCGCTGCGCGAACTGCTCCCGCGCTCCGGGATCGCCGACTCCGCCGCCAACGAGGGCTACTACGGCGGCCTGCTCTTCGCGCTCTTCCTGATCGGCTGGGGCCTGGCGTTTCTCTGGGGCCCTCTTGCCGACCGCTACGGCCGCGTGCGCACCCTGATGCTGACCATCCTGTGGTACTCGGTCTTCACCTTCCTCGGCGCGCTGGCGCGCAATGTCTGGGAACTCGCCGCCTTTCGCCTGCTCTCCGGCATCGGCATCGGCGGCGAGTGGGCGATGGGCGGTACCTTCGTCGCCGAAGAGTGGCCGGAAGACCGCCGCAAGATGGCCGCCGGCTGGATGCACACCGGCTACTACGTCGGCATCCTGCTGGCCGCGGTGCTCAACTACCTCATCGGCAGCCGCTACGGATGGCGCGTCATGTTCGCCGTGGGCGGCACCCCCGCGCTGCTGGTCGCCTTCATCCGCTATGGCGTGACCGAACCGCGCCGCTGGGAGCGCAAGATCCGCTCCCTCGGGCGCTGGGGCATGCTGCAGGCTTTCGTGGAACTCTTCGCTCCCGAGTTCCGCCGGCGCACGATTTTGAATTGCGCCTACGTGCTGGTCTCGATCGTCGGACTGTGGGCGGGATCGGTGTACGTGCCGGCTTCGGTGACTTACCTGGCGAATCGCGCGGGAATCACCGGCGCGGCCGCGGCGCGCACCGCCTCCTGGGCGACCATGCTGCTTTCCATCGCCACCGTGCTGGGCTGCATCGTGCTGCCGCCCATGGCGGAGCATTGGGGCCGCCGCGCCACCCTCGCCATCTACTTCGCGATCATGCTGGCGACCATCGCGCTCGGCTTCGGCTACGTCTACTACCTGCCGCACAACGCGCTGCCGTGGTTCATCGTCTGCCTCTTCTTCCTCGGCGTGGGCGGCGCCAACTTCGCCATGTACACCTTGTGGCTGCCGGAGCAGTATCCCACCGAGTGCCGCGCCAGCGCCTTTGCGCTCGCGACTTCCATCGGCCGCTTCGCCGGCGCGGGAATCACCTTCCTGGTCGGCGCCGGCGTGGCCCACTATCGCAGCATCGGCACGCCGGTAGCACTGACCTCCATCGCCTTCGCCATCGGAATTCTTCTTCTTCCCTTTGGCCACGAAACCACCGGCCAGCCCCTGCCGGAGTGAACGTATCAGGGCACGACTTAAGACGTATCAGGGCACGACTTCAGTCGTGCCGCCGGCGTCACTCTGAACCTCTCATCCCCAGCGAGCGCGACTGAGTCCGAAGCGGAGCGCAGGACGAAGGAGTGCGAGTCGACGGACCTTTTGGTTCCCCAACATCGACGGGTCGCGCAGCGCAGTTTGAAACTGCCGCGCTACTCGTAATTCACTTCCGCCACTCCCACCTGTTACTCTGAACCCGAGGAACGGGCTCTTGTCGGACCACACTTGCTACCGCTGCCATGCCGAGGTCGAGGAAGGCACCGCGTTCTGCAAGCAGTGTGGCGCGCCGCAGATCCGCGTCGCCGTGCCCGAAGGCGCGGTGGTCTCTCCTCCCCTCGAACCCGGCACTCCCGGCGAGGTGCAGCCTCCGGCGCAACAGGTGGCGATGCCCTATTCGCCGGCGCCGCTGCCGCCCGAACCGGTCAACGAGCGCGTGAACTGGGGCGACGCCTTGCCCGGCGCCCTGGCAGCCGGCGCGCTGGTCGCACTCGCATGGCTCATTCCCTTCCTCGGGTTCCTGTTGTGGCCGCTGGCCGCAGGCGTGCTGGCGGTGCTGTTCTACGCCCGCCGCCGCCCGCTGCGCGAGATGGCCTCCGGCATGGGCGCGCGCATCGGCGTCATTGCCGGGCTGCTCGGCTTCGCCATGATGGCGCTGCTGATGTCGCTGGAGCTGCTCGCCTTTCGCGGCACCGGCAAGCTCCGCCAACTGCTGCTGCAAACCATGCAGCAGGCGATGGCCAGCAATCCCGATCCCGCCGCCCAGGAAGCCATGCACAAGCTGATGACTCCCGAGGGCATCGCCGTCCTGGTGACCTTTGCCATGATCCTGTTCTTCGCCATGTTCCTCGGCCTGGGCGCCCTGGGCGGAGTGCTGGGCGCCTCCCTGATGCGCAAGCGCCCGCCGCGCGTCTAGAGCCAACAGCACACCACCAAGGACACCAAGGGAGAATGAGATAGAACACTCCTTCGTGTCCTTTGTGTCCTTGGTGGTGAATGGGTTTTCCTGAATGCGGCGATCGGCATTCGGCATTCGGCAATTCTTCTATCCCCTAGCCACTAGCCCCCAGCCCCAATTATCATTCCCGCCATGAGCTCCCCAACCCCGGACACGCAGCACCAGGCGAACCTGCCCAACCTGCGCGTCAAAGGCCAACTGATGTCGGCGTCGGAGATCGAGCGCACCCTGGTGCGGCTGGCGCATGAAATCATCGAAAAGAACAACGGTATCTCCGACCTGGCGCTGATCGGCATCCGCCGCCGCGGCATTCCCATCGCCCAGCGCCTGGCCAAGATCATCGAGCGCATCGAGGGCCGCCCGGTCGCGGTGGGCACGCTCGACATCACTCTCTATCGCGACGATCTCACCACCGTCGGCCCCAAGCCGCTGGTGGAGAAGAACGACATCGGCTGCAACATCACCGACATGAACGTGGTGCTCACCGACGACGTGCTCTACACCGGCCGCACCACCCGCGCCGCTCTGGACGCCTTGTTCGACCACGGCCGCCCGCGCCGGGTGCAGTTGCTGGTGCTGATCGACCGCGGCCACCGCGAATTGCCCATCGAGGCCGCGTTTGTCGGCCGCACCGTGCAGACCACGCACACCGAGATCATCGAAGTGAAGTTGCAGGAAACCGACGGCACCGAGAAAGTGCTCCTGGTGGAGAGGGAAAGCTGATCGCCGCCCGCACTGCCCGCGAGGCGGAGCGCCACCGCGCTCTGCTGGCGCGGCGTTCCCTTCTCGGCATCGAGCAGCTTCCCACCGACGACATCGAATCCATCCTGCGCCTGGCGAAAAAATTCCAGCGCGCGCGCCCGCGGCCGTTGTTCCGCGACAAGCGCGTCGCCTTGCTGTTCTACGAGCCTTCCACCCGCACCCGGGTGTCCTTCGAATTCGCCGCCAAGGTGCTGGGCGCGACCACCACCCTGGTCAGCGCCACCGCCTCCAGCATCGAGAAGGGCGAGTCGCTCCTCGACACCGGCTACACCATCACCGCGCTGGGCGCGCAGGTCATCATCATCCGCCATCCGTCGTCGGGCGCGCCGCACGTGCTGGCGCGGCACGTGGACGTGCCGGTGATCAACGCCGGCGACGGCCTGCACGAGCATCCCTCGCAGGCGCTGCTCGACGATTAC
>DASUBK010000550.1:0-5595 GCA_035763305.1 Terriglobales bacterium
GCCGCGAGGTCGCCATCAAGATCCTGCCGGCGCACTTCGCGCGCGACGCCGAGCGCCTGCGCCGCTTCGAGCAGGAGGCCCGCGCCGCCGCCGCCCTGAATCACCCCAACATTCTGGCCATCTACGATCTGGGCACGCAGCCCAACGGCTCGCCGTTCATTGTTTCCGAACTGCTGGACGGCGAGAGCCTACGCGACAAGGTGCGTTCCGGCCCGCTGCCGCTGCGCAAGGCGACCGACTACGCGGCGCAGATCGCCCGCGGCCTGGCTGCCGCGCACGACAAGGGCATCGTGCACCGCGATTTGAAGCCGGAGAACCTGTTCGTCACCAAGGACGGGCGGGCGAAGATTCTCGACTTCGGCCTGGCCAAGCTGACGGAGAAGACGGTGAGCGACGTGGTCTCCTCGGCGCCGACCGAGGCCGCCGGCACCACGCCGGGCATGGTGCTGGGCACGGTGGGCTACATGTCGCCGGAGCAGGTGCGCGGGCTGGAGGCCGATCACCGCTCGGACATCTTCAGCTTCGGCGCAATTCTGTACGAGATGCTGAGCGGCAAGCGCTGCTTCCGCGGCGACACCACGGCGGACACGATGAGCGCGATTTTGAAGGACGATCCGCCGGAGCTGACCGAAACGAACCGGCAGGTGCCGCCGGCGCTGGAGCGGATTGTCGGGCACTGCCTGGAGAAGAATCCGGACGAGCGCTTCCAGTCGGCGCGCGACGTGGCCTTCAACCTGGACGCGCTTTCCGGGGCCTCCACCGCGACGGCAACGGCGGCGGCCGCGCCGGCCAGGTCGGCGATCGGAAAGCTTTCGCCGTCACGCCGTCGCGCGTTCTTCGCCACCGTCGGGTCCCTCGGCCTCCTGATTGCCTTAGCGTTGGGAATGTGGACGGGCGCGCGGCTGGCGCCTCCGGCGGCCCCTCAGTTCCATCAGCTCACCTTTCGCCACGGTCTGTTGGGCGACGCCCGCTTCACGCCGGATGGGCAGGATGTGATCTACACCGCGTCGTGGGAGGGAAGTTCGCCGGAAATCTTTTCCGTCTCGACCAAGGACAGCGGCGGGCGGCCGGTGGAGATTCGCAACGCCATCCTGCTGAGCGTTTCCCGCAAAGGCGAGTTGGCGGTGATGCTGTCGCCTCGCCCCTTGTCGGCCTGGACTTCGTTCGGCGCGCTGGCGCGCGTTCCCGTCTCCGGCGGCGCGCCGAAGCCGGAGATCGACAACGTGGTGTCGGCTGACTGGACGCCCGACGGAACCGGCTTGGCCATCGTTCGCTGGCTGCCCGACCAGCGGGTCTGCCAACTGGAGTATCCGATCGGCACGCCGCTGTATAAAGACGGCTGGCTGGGCGACCTACGGTTTTCACACGACGGCCGCTACCTGGCGTTCGCCGATCACGCCACCGCCGGTGACGACATGGGTTCCGTCATCGTGCTTGGCACGGATGGCAAGCAGGTTCTGAAGTCGCCGCCGCAGACCAGCCTGCAGGGCCTGGCGTGGACGCCGAACGACCGTGAAGTGTGGGTCACGTCGCCCGTCAGCAGCGGTAGCATCTTTGCCTACACGCTGTCCGGCAAGAGCCGCGAGCTGCTGAAGGTTCCCGGACGGACGCAGATCCACGACATCGCTTCCGACGGGCGGGTGCTGGCGATCCAGGGCACGCAGCACCTCGGTTTCGGCGTAATCACCGCGGACGGCAAGACGGAGCGCGACCTGTCATGGCTCGACTGGCCGCTGCTGCGCCGCATCCGCGCCGATGGGCAAAAGGTGCTGTTTGAAGAGGAGGGCAACGCGGTCGGGGAGCATTACACGGCCTTTCTGCGCGACATTGACGGCTCCCCGGCGGTGGCGCTGGGCGAAGGTTACGGCGCCGGAATCTCGAGAGATGGGAATTGGGCGCTGGGGCAGATCGTCACCCGGACTCCGAGAGAGCTGTGGCTGTTGCCCACTGGCGCGGGGGAGCCGCGCCGCCTGAGTCCGCCCACCCTGGATACGATCCCTTTGGTCACCGACTTCACCGCGGACAGCAAGTCGGTGGTGTACGCCGCTTTGGAGGCGAATCACCAGCCCCGCACCTACCTGCAAAGCCTGGACGGCGGCGCGCCGAGGGCCGTAACGCCGGAGGGCGTCGCCGGATCGCTTCTCTCTTCCGATCAAAAATATCTGGTGGTGCGCTCCTCGCCGGTAGCGCCGCCGCAGTTGTTCGAGATGAGCTCGTCACAACCAAGCCGTTGGCGGGATGGGAGAAAGGCGACCAACTGATGGATTGGTCCGACGACGGCCAGTTGTATGTCGCCCAAGCTGCCGCGACGGGGTGGCAGATCTTCAAATTGAACCCGTTCAGCGGCAGCCGCGCGCCGGTGCGCGATCTGCACTTCGGCACCGTGTCGGGGATGATCCTGCGTCCACCGACCATCTCGCGCAACGGCAAGACACTCGGCTACCGCTACGGATTGTCGTTTCAGGATTTGTTCGTGATCTCCGGAGCTAAATAACACTCCCGCAAAAACCGGCGGCGACCATGGCGGAGAACTTACGCGCGCGCCGGGCCGGGAGCGCCGGCGACCGCGTCTTCGGCGGTTTCGAAGATGGGAAACAGTGTCTCCAGGTGGGAGACCTCCAGCACGTGGCGCACCTTGTCGGAGAGCGACACCAGGCTGAGGCGGCCGTGGCGGTTCTTGGTCGAGATCAGCACACCGACCAGGCTGCCGATGCCGGCGCTGTCGATGTGAGTAACGGCGGCCATGTTGAGAATGACGTGATCGGTCTCGCGCAGCAGCAGCAGGACCGCGGTGCGGAAGTCGTCGGCTTCGGTGCCGAAGACGATGCGCCCGCGGCAGGTGAGGACCGCCGCCGAGCCTTGCCGGGATGCCTCCAGCGCCAAGGGCACGGGCGAAATGGTGCGCTGCGCGCGGCGCGTAGTCAAGTGCTACCCACCATTTAGCTGGCGACGGCCATCTTGCCGTTCCGCTTGGTCCCACGTCCCTAGGGCGACCTGGCGCCAAGCCCCTCCTGCCGCGTGACTTAAGGCGGTGTACCCCTCCGCGCGATTACCGGGACCATCGTGCCCTACAAAGAGGGGGGAAAGGCCGGGATACTGGTTGGAGAGCAATTCCCGGGCCTACTGGCGCTACCGGAGGAATGGCGATGAGGAAATGCATGATGGCGGTTTTGCTGCTGTGCGGACTGGCAGCGGCCCAGGATTTCCCAAGATACGAACTCATCACCGGTTATTCCTACGGGTCCATGGATACCGCTGCGAGCTCGCATTCCTACGCCCAGGGCTGGTTGGGCGGATTGGCGGCCAATTTCAGCCGTTCCATCGGGTTGGAAGCGCAGGTGAGCGCGAACTACACCGACGCGTCGTTCTTCGTGCAATCGCAGCAGTTCGCGCTTTCGCCGCGGACGTACTCGTTCCTGGCTGGGCCGCGGCTCGCCTATCGCACTCGCCGGGTGACTCCGTTTGTGCACGGATTATTCGGCGTCCTGCGCACCTTTGACTACAGCGCGGCCACGGTCAACGCCCAGGGCTCCTACCTGTCGGTGCCCTACCAGAGCGCGTTCGGGGCTGCGGCCGGCGGCGGGATCGACTATTCCATCAGCAAACACGTTGCCCTGCGCACGCAGGTGGATTACCTCTTCAGCCGCGTGAACTACGCCCCGGGCACAGCAGGGAACCTGCGGACCTTCGCCGCCCTGGTGTTTACCTTTGGCGGCGGCGACGCGCTCGATGCGCAGCGCTCCGATTTGCGGAAGAAGATGACCCGCCTGGCAAAAGCGCAGGCCGAGACTCCCGCGGCGGCGCCCGCGATGCCGTCGGAACTTGCTGCTGCGACCAGCGCGGCCATGGCGATGAAGCCCGGGGAGCAATGGACGGCGAAACCGCAGACCGAACCGGCTGCGGCCGTCGCTACTCCGGTGGCTTCTGTCACCGTGACGCCGGCTAAGGCGGTTCTGCCGGCGCACGTGGACGTGGCAACCCTGGAAATGCCTGTCGGGCAAACCTTGCCGCTCCGCGCCGCGTCCTCGCTCCATGCTGTGACACCGGTTCCCGATGTGACCTTGAACCCGACCATCGCACAAGCCTCGGTCGCCCGCGCATTCTCCGTAGCGCCGGCGCCTGCCCCCACGAACGACGTGGTGATTGGACGTGAGACGGTCTACGCTGCGATATCCAATCCACCGGATGCGAATCAGGGCCTGTCGCTGGGCGAGATCGCGCGCCAGTATCGCGAGCGCAAGAAGCGGCAAATCGCCAGCAACGAGTAGACGCTCGACGGCTGATTGGCCACGAAACCGCGTTCATTCAGAACGTCAGCGCCACTTCCGCCTGGTAGGCCCGCGGTGACACCACGTGCGTGCCGCTGAAGGTGGACTCGAAGTTATACAGCGCGCGCACGTTGGTCAGGTTGGTGACGGTGAAGCGCAGGGCCACCTGCTGCTTATCGCTGCGGAAGACGTTGTTGAATCCAATTCCCGCATGGAACAGATGGCGCGGCGCGATGCGCGGCGGGTTCTTGTCATCGTCTTCGCTTCCGGCGGCGGGTATCCGGATCCGCGTGGCGCCGAAATGGGGCGAGTTGCACATGCGGATGGGACGCGCCAGCGTCGCAAAGACGCTGCCGCAGAACAAGCCGATCTGCTGCTGCTCGTCGGCGGTGAAGGTAAGCGCGGTGGCGTAATCGGGCACGGCGCCCGCCACCTCGCCGGATTCGTAATTCCAAGTCAACGAGCCAAATCCGCCGAAGCGCTTCAGGAAGTTGTAAAAGACGGTCGTCGTCTGCTGGAAAGCCTGGTCATGGTCGATGCGAAAGGCGCCGGCGGGAATCGGCGAATTAAAGATGATGCCGCCGTTCTCCGGGTTGAAGAAGCGTGCCCGGGTGTGGCCCATCACGGAAACGAAGCTGAAGCCGCGGTGTTCGGGCATCTTGACGCTGATGGCGGCCCCGTCAATTTTGGACTTCGCCCACTCAATGGGGAATGCCACGGGCGTGTTGAAGAGGGTGTCGAAATCGAAGGCGTGGGTGGTGAACTTCCAGAAGTAATCGGCGTCGATCACCAGCCACTTGCCCACGGCTTGCTCAAAGCCGGCGGTGAAGTGGTTGCGCCGGCCGGGCAGCAGCGGGCGTGCCGCCGCCGCGCCGAAAACGTTGGTGGCCAGACCGCCGGCGCCCGTGCTGCTGGAGAGGATGAGGTTCTCGTTGTACGGCGTCTCGAATTCGCGTCCGTAGCCGGCGCGCAGGACGGTGCCCGTCGGCTTGACCTGGTAGGAAATTCCGGCACGCGGTTCGATGGCCGCCGCCTGGCTCAGGCCATCGTAGTTGTCGGCGCGCAGGCCGAGTTGCAGCGTCAGGGTTGAGACGGTGATTTGGTCCTGGAGATAGGCCGCTTGCTGCTTCACGGTGGCGGCGCCGCGGAAGTGGAACAGCGTACCGCCGCGGCTGAGATCGAACGGCACCAATGCCGGCTGGAACGCGGAATTCACGTCGTATCCCGCGCCGGGGCACTGGCTCAGCAGCCGCAGGGTGGCGTCGCCGACAGCATTGCCGCTGGCGTCCACGCAGGGAGAGTTGAACGAGGAATTGGTGAGGCCGAG
>DASUBK010000551.1:0-7615 GCA_035763305.1 Terriglobales bacterium
GTTCAAGTACCTGGTGAAGCAGCAGCGACAGTACGGCTACATGATCGTGTTCAACACCAACATCTGCCGCAACAACATGGAAGATGTGCGGGTGCTGACGGAGATCGCGCACGACAACGGCATCTCCACCGACGTGCACATCAACGAGCCTCCCTACATCGACCAGCCGCACTTCCAGCACCTCAACGACAACGTCACCTACATCCTGCCGCAGGACTGGCCCAAGGTGGACGAACTGCTGGAGTGGCTGATCGAGAAGAACGCGCAGGGCTACATCATGGTCAATTCCAAGGACCATCTGCGCAAGATGAAGGACTTCATGCGCGGCATCACCTATCCCTGGAACTGCCGCGCCGGGCACAACTCCTGCGTGATCCGCACCGACGGCACGCTGGCGCCGTGCTTCCCCATGTACTCGGCCAACACCGACTGGGGCAAGATCGGCGAGCCGAAGTTCAACTTCCAGGAACTGGACGAGATGAAGAAAGTGTGCAACTCGCACTGCCTCAGCACCTGCCAGTATGTTTTAGGCTACTACTACAACAATTCCAACGTGGTACGCTGGATCCTTAAACAAGGACTTCACGGTTGGAGTGGGCAGCGGCCGCAGATGGCGGAAGCGTAGACATTTCCGATTGCCGATTTCCGATTGGGCCGGGGCGAACGCTCCGGCCGTTTGTTTTGGTCAGGTACGACGGTGCACGCGGGGGCGCGTGCGCTCATCATCGCGAAATGTGAAATCTGCAATCTGAAATCTTCAATTCTTGGATTCTTCGTCGGGGCCGAAGAGCGCCTGCCAGGAGGAGTCGAAATTGGTCCAGCGGTCGGACTCGTCGTCCCAGGTGGTGGGGACCGACTCGTGCAGGGTGCCGTGGCCGTTGGGGCAGACCATCTCGGTGGCGCCGCGTTCCAGCAGCAGGCGTTGCGGGTTGCCGATGGTCAGCGGGCTGCTCAGGCGGTAGAGGCAGACGCGGCAGCGATATTTCTGGTCGGCGAAGGACCACAGCAATCCCACCACGGCGAACACCAGGCATAACCACGAGGAGAGCAGCCAGATGGTGGGATCGCTGGGGGAGATGCGCTGCATGAAGGGCCCGCACTCGATCGCCGCCAGGGAGGCGGTCAGCAGCACCAGGACGGATTTACTGGCGAAGAAGACCCACCAGAAACGGGTGCCTTCCGAGGAACCGGGAACCTGCTCAGCATCGCGGAAACGGAAGTGGCTGATCACCGCCGAGAGGACGATGGCGGCCACCAGCGCCAGCAGGAACGGATAGAGCACATCGCGCGCCTGCACCTTCAGGGGCACGACGTCGAGGCCGCGAATGTCGCGCAAGGTGACGCGCTGCGCCAGTTCGAGCAGTTCCGGCTTGGCTGCCTCCGGCGAGATCCCATCCTTGAGGCGAACGACCGCGCCGACGATGCGGGGACGGCTGGGCGTGGTTAAGGCCGTAGGAGCGGGCGCAGGCATCAGCGACCAGACCGCATCCCCACGCGCCAGGAAGAAGAAGTTTGGCGGGAGCACGCCGATCACCATCATGGGCGTTCCGTTCACCATCAAGCGCTGCCCCACGGCTGAGCCGCCGAAGAAGCGCTGCGCCAGGCGATAGCTCAACACGGCGCACTCGGTGCAGATCTCCTGCGGCTGGAAGGTGCGGCCCTCGAAGGTACGCACGCCCAGAACGCGAAAGAAGTCGGGCGTAACCAGGCCGAGCAGAACCGGCTGCTCGGAGCGGCGATCGCTGCCGGCGATGGCGAGGTTCCAGCGATAGCCGGCGGCGCCCTGCACCGCGGTGCCGTACTTGGACCACATGGTCACCCAGTCGCGCGGCACCCCGGGGCGGAAGGCGGAGAAGTTGTCGGTGAATGAGACCGAGGCCAGCTGCTCGGAATGGTCGTAGGCCAGGGGCGAGAGTAGCAAGCGGGTGGCGCGCAGGCCGCCGCTAAGTCCGGCGACGACGATGAGCACGAAGAAAACGGCAGCGAGGGCGAATTGCGGCGAGTGCAGGCCGAGTTGCACCCGGCGCAGGGTGGAATCGCGCTGCAGGCGGAGCCAAAGGGCTTCGGGATAGCACTGCCAGCAGAAGCGGCTGAGCTCCAGCTTGTCGGGCAGCGAGGTGCGGCCAGTCTCTTCCAGGAAGGCGCACCAGTGCCACAGCTTGCGGCGGCAGGTGGCGCGCCATTCCTTGCGGATGGGGGCGGGGGCCAGCCATCCGGCCACCCACACCACGGGCCAGCTGAGGAGAAATAGCGTCGGAGAGTCCTGGCGCTCGGTCACCGCTAAGCCTCAGGCCAGAGTTGATTCGTTCCTTATCACAGTTAGACGCCGCGGAGGTAGGGGTGGTTCCGTGGAATTTACGATGGCCGGGTTCCGATTGGTTCCCGCCGATAGCTGAAGTGTTCGCGGCCGAGATTTCGCGCCGTTCCAGGAGGGCCGCCGGCAGGATGCCGGCGCTACCAAGGCACTTAGCGCCCTACAATGTCCGCAGCTTCTGATCGCTGTTGACGGTAGATATTGCCGTCGCATCACTGACTTCAGCCGGCGCAGTCGTGCACCATGGTGGCCACACAATCCAGCATTCGAAAGGGCGCCTATGAAAGCGATCTTATGCCGCAATTATTGCCCGCCTGACCGCCTGCAATGGGAGGAGACGGCCAAGCCGGCGCCCGCGGACGACGAGGTGCTGCTGCGGGTGCGCGCGGCGGCGGTGAATCCGCTGGACTGGCATTTCGTGCGCGGCGAGCCGCGGCCGGGACGACTGGCCTTCGGGCTGTTTCATCCCAAAGAGATTCGAGTTGGCCGCGACGTGGCGGGAGAGATCGAGGCCGTGGGCAAGAGCGTCACGCGCTTGCATGCCGGCGACGCGGTATTTGGGGTCTGCGTCGGCGCTTTTGCGGAATACGCCTGCGCCAAGGAAACAAAGGTCGCCGCCAAGCCGGCGGTGGTGACGTTCGAGCAAGCGGCGTCGACGCCGATCGCCGGGTTAACCGCGTTGCAGGGCTTGCGCGACGACGGCAAAGTTCGCAGCGGCCAGAGGGTGCTGATCAACGGCGCGGCCGGCGGGGTGGGAACCTTCGCGGTGCAGATCGCGAAGGCGTTGGGGACCGAGGTCACTGGAGTCTGCAGCGGCAGGAACACGGAGCTGGTTCGTTCGCTCGGCGCCGACCGCGTGCTCGATTACGCCCGCGAGGACTTCACCCGCGGTAAGGAGAAGTACGACGTGATCTTCGACCTGGTGGGAAACCATTCCTTTGTCGCGTGCCGGCGGGCGTTGACGGCGGAGGGGAGATTCGTGGGCGCGGCGGGGCCCGGTCCGGAGCATCGGCGGCCGCAGCACTGGCTGCGGGGACTGGCGCCGGGAATGATCCTGTCCGCGTCGGGAAAACAGAAGATGCTGTTCTGCTTCGCCAAGATCGGCAGCGAGGACCTGGGGGTGCTCGCAAGCATGATGGAGAGCGGAAAGCTGCGCGCGGTGATTGACCGGACCTATCCGCTGAACGACGCCGGGCAAGCGCTCGCGTATGTGGAAGAGGGGCATGCGCGGGGGAAGGTGGTCGTGACCGTCGGCGGCGCTTCGCAGGCACGCTCGTGAGGTATCTCAGCGGCTAAAGCCGCGCACTCCTTTACTGGCGGTTCGCAGGGCTGAAAGCCCTGCTCCACCCTCCGGCAATGCGCTAGCGCTTGACCGTTAAAGTACCGCAACGGGCCGGGCCCCGCAGGCGAGGGCGCCTGCGGCTACGTGATTCTGGGTCACTCCGCTGCCGCGGGTTGACCGCTGCATCCTGGCTGGCTACACTCGCGCGCCATACGAAACGGCACGAGGGACTCATGGCATTTCTTCTCAGGAAAGCTGCCGTCATTGCGGCATTGATTGTGGTCGTGGTATCGGCGGCGGCGGGAGCGGCCGCGGACACGCCGCTGACGGTTTCCGAATCGCTGGGCGTGCTGGCCTTCGCCAACCGCATGCCGATCGCGCTCTCGCCTGACGGCGAGTGGGTCGCGTACACGGTGGAGGACGACCGCAAGCGCGAGAGCACCAGCGACGAGCGCTACACCTTCTACACCCGCAGCGGAGTCTTCACCGAAGCGGTGGGTTGCGATGTCTGGCTCACCAACACCCGGACCGGGGAATCACGCAATCTCACGCAGGGGAAAGGCACCAGTTCCAGCCCGGTGTGGTCGCCGGATGGGAAGCAACTGGCGTTCTATTCCGACCGCGGCGGCATGGAGGCGATCTGGATCTGGGAGCGCGGCAGCGGTCAGATGCGGCAACTGTCGCAGGCCATCCCGCGGCCTTTTTTCAATTTTCAAGTGGTGCGCTGGAGTCCCGACGGTCGCACCATCCTGGCCAAGGTCCTGCCGGAAGGCATGACGGTGGAGCAGGCCGCCGACCTGATCACGCCACCGATTGCGCCGGCAGTCGAGAGCGGCAAGAAGAAAGGAGTCACGGTCCAGGTATTCCGCGCCGAGCCGGTCAAGAAAGAGGAAGGCGGCGCCAAGCGGCTGGAAAACGATTCCTGGATGAACCGCTATCTGGGCGACCTGGCGCTCATCGACGTGGCCAGCGGCAAGGTGGAGCACATCGTCAGCAACATCAAGCCGCTGGGCTACTGGTTTTCGCCCGACGGCCAGACCATCGCCTATGACGACTGGAAGGGCATCGAGGAGAACACGCAGCAGCCGGTGTACGAACTGGCGGTGTACGACGTGGCCCGGCGGCGCTCACGCGTGCTGGTGCCGAAGGCGGAGATGGACTACGGCATCTCGGTGAGCTTCTCGCCCGACAGCCGGACGATCGCCTACCTGACGACAAAGGGCGATTGCTACGCCGTGCCGGTGGCCGGCGGCGAGGCGCAGAACCTGACGCCGGGAAAACACTCGTCGTTCAGCAACGATCATCGCGCGCCGCTGTGGGACGCCAGCGGGCAGCATATCTAACTGCTCGACACCGAGAGCTATGGGCGCGAAGGCGAGAACAAAATCTGGACGACTTCGCCGGCGGACAAGACCGTGCGGCAGGTGGCGGAGATCCCCGATCGCACCGTGCTGGAGATCGTGGCGCCCAACGGCGGCGGGCGATTCTATTCGCCCGACGGGCACTCGATGATCGTCACCGCGCGCGACGACAGCACCATGAATGTCGGCTTCTATCGCGTGTCGCTGGACGACGGCAAGGTCACTCCCCTGTCGGAGACCTCGCGTTACCTGACCGGCGACAGCATCTTCCGCTTCGACGAGCCGCGCGACGGCAAGTTCTTCGTCTTCGTGGCGCAGGATTCGCAACATCCGGCCGACGTGTGGATCACTTCCCCCGACCTGCACGATGCGCGGCAGTTGAGTCACGTCAATCCGAACGTGGACCAGCGCGCTTACGGCAAGAGCCGGCTGATCGAATGGCGCAGCATCGATGGGCAAGCGCTGCGCGGCGCCTTGCTGCTGCCGGCGAATTACCAGCCGGGCAAACGCTATCCCCTGATCGTGAACGTCTATGGCGGCTCGTACCTGTCGCGGGCCATCAACCGCTTTGGCCTGAACGGCGCGGGGGTGGACAACATGCAGATCCTGGCCACGCGCGGCTATGCGGTGCTGATGCCGGACACGCCGCTGCGCAAGGGCACGCCGATGTCGGACCTGCTGAAGACGGTGATGCCGGGCGTGGACCGCGTGATCGAGATGGGCGTGGCCGACCCGGAGCGGCTGGGCATCATGGGGCACAGCTACGGCGGATACTCGACGCTGTCGCTGATCGTGCAGAGCACGCGCTTCAAGGCGGCGGTGGACAGCGCCGGGCCCGCCGACCTGGTCAGCTTGTACGGCGCCATGGACAAACGCGGCAGCGCGGGGATGATTGGCTGGTCGGAGAGCGGCCAGGGCGGCATGGAAGGAACGCCGTGGCAGTACCGCGCGCGGTACATCGAGAACTCGCCCATTTTTTATCTCGACCGGGTGCAGACGCCGCTGCTGATCGTGCAAGGCGACCTCGACACGACCGTGCCGCACACCCAGGCGGAAGAGGTGTTCGTCGGGCTGCGGCGGTTGGGAAAAGAGGTGGTGTATGCCAGGTACGCGGGCGAGGACCACTGGGAGGGCACGTGGAGCGCGGCGAACGCGGAGGATTACTGGCAGCGCGTGATCGGGTGGTTCGATCAGCACCTGAAGAATTGAAGGTTTCAGCGGCTCGGTTGACATCCTGCAAATCCCTGGCGACGCCCTTGTCTTTTTCTTTCGCCCGCTGAAGCGGGCTGCATCATGCTCGTAGCCGCCGTCCCCCGGCTTGCGCCGGGGGCTGCACTTTCTAGCGCGCGCTTCGCGCGCTCGATTCGGATCGAGGCTCCGACCGCCGTGGCATTTCAACACCTGCGTGCTCCCGTGCCTCCGCGTTGAAAAGCGCTCCGGGCCGGGCAAAGGATCGCGCATGAGTTGACCGTGAAACCTTGCGCTGGCTACACTCGCGCGCCATGGTGAACCGGCGGGAGTTTTTGCGCGGCGCGGCAGCGGCGGCGACCGCGACGGCGCTGCGGCCGTCGTGGATGTCGGCGCAGAGAGCAACGCCGCTGCGCTTCCCCGATCATTTTTTGTGGGGTGTGGCCACCTCCGCATACCAGATCGAGGGCGCGGTGCACGAGGACGGCCGCGGCGAATCGGTGTGGGACCGCTTCTCGCATACACCCGGCAAGACGAAGTTCGGCCAGAACGGCGACATCGCCTGCGATCACTACCATCGCTGGAAAGAAGACCTGGCGCTGCTCAAGTCGCTGGGGCTGACCAGCTACCGCTTCTCGACGGCATGGCCTCGCATCCAGCCCAGCGGTTCGGGCAAAGCGAATCCCAAGGGAGTCGATTTCTATTCGCGACTGGTGGACGAGTTGCTGCGCCTGGGGATTCGCCCGCTGCCCACCTTGTACCACTGGGACCTGCCCACGCCGCTGGAGGACGCCGGCGGCTGGCCCAATCGCGATACCGCGGCGCGCTTCGCGGACTATGCCGATATCGTCGCGCGGGCGCTGGCGGACCGCGCGCAGGTGTGGGCGATCTTCAACGAGCCTTTTTACTTCTGCTGGGACGGCTACTACACCGGGGTGCACGCGCCGGGGCGGCAGAATTTCTGGGAGATGATGCGCGCCACGCACGTGGCCAACCTGGCGCAAGGCGGGGCGTTCCGGGCGATCAAGGCGGCGAATGCGAAAGCGCTGGTGACGTCGGCGCTGCCGTTCTCGCCGCAGGAGCCGGAGACGGACTCGCCGCGGGATGGCGAGGCGGCGGAGCGCGCGCACGCACTGCGCAATTTGTGGTTCGTGGAGACGGCGCTGCACGGGCGCTATCCCGAAGCGTTCGTCGGCGGCGTGCCGGAGAAGCAGATGGACATCCGCAGCGGTGACATGGAGGCGGTGCGGGCGCCGTTCGATTTCTTCGCGATCAACGTCTACGGGCGCAGCGTTGTGGCGTACGACCTGAACCATGATGAGGGCAAATACGGGCTGCCGTGGACGTCGGCAAAGCCGGAGCGATCGGGGCCGCTCACCGACGTTGGCTGGGAGGTGTGGCCCGAGTGCCTGCACGATGTGGTGGCGCGCTTGTGGCATGACTACCGCCTGCCGATCGAGGTGACCGAGA